>JAUWOG010000232.1 GCA_030612305.1 Armatimonadota bacterium
AGCCCCTCCGCTGCGCGGAGCGGGCGCGGAGCGGAAAGGTGAAGGGGCGGAAAGGTGAAGGGAAGGAGTGCAAGACATGAATCTGAAGCGCACAGAACAATACAAAGGGCCAGTGCGGCTCGTGATATTCGACTGGGCAGGGACCACCGTGGACCACGGCTGCTTCGCGCCGGCTACCGTGTTTCTCGAAGTCTTCGGGCAGCATGGCATCGAGCTCAATATGGCGCAGGCGCGTGAACCAATGGGTATGAATAAGCGCGACCATATCGAGGCGATTATGGCAATGCCGGCAGTGGCCGAACTGTGGCGCGCAGAGTACGGCCGGGACTGCACCAGGCAGGATATTGACGCGCTGTTTGCCCACTTCAAGGAGGCCGAGATCGCAGTGGTCACGCAGTATTCAGCGCCGATTGCAGGGATGCTGAAGACAATGGCGTGGCTGCGAGAACGAGGGATCAAGATAGGCTCGACGACCGGGTATTTCCAGGAGATAATGGAGGCGCTCGTGCCCCATGCGGCAGAGTTCGGGTATGAGCCGGATGCGATTGTGTGCTCGACAGATGTGCCCGCCGGTCGGCCCGCGCCCTGGATGGTCTATCAGAATATGATGGAGACCGGGGTCTATCCGGCAGAAGCAGTAGTCAAAGTCGGGGACACGATCGCCGATGTGCTCGAAGGCCTCAACGCCGGAGTGTGGAGCGTAGGCGTCACGCGGACCGGGAATGAACTCGGGCTCAGTGAGGCGGAAGTGGAGCAGCTTGCGCCAGAGGAACTGGCGGCGCGGGTGGAAGCGGCCGAAAAGCGGCTGAAGGAAGCCGGGGCGGATTATGTCATCGAAAGCGTCGAGGATGTGCCGGAGCTGATTGATGCAAACTGGGCTTAGCCCAGCTTGCATTTGGAGTTTGCCGCAGGCAAACTCCACATCGCGCGTGAGATGCGGAGGAGGAAAACCTGCGACGGCAACGGCGAAGGCGACGGCATGAATGAACAGCGACGGACTCGGGCTGGAAGCTGAGAATTGGACAAGCCCTGCTTGTCCAATTCCCACCTGAGCGTGGCAAACGACGCCACGCTCAGGCCGAGCCACCCAAGAATAAGAACGACGGCAAACGGCAAAGGCGCCTCACCCCCGGCCCCTCTGGAGGACGCTGCGCGTCCTCGTGGAGAGGGGAGCAGGTAAAGGGAATACCCTGAGTCTCTAAACAGAGGCACAAAGAGGGAAGTCTGACGGCAACGGCAAAAGGCAACGGCAAACGGCCTCGGGCTGGAACCTGAGCCACGCGAGGAGGAGCAGATGGCTGAGACATGTGCGGCGGTAGTGTATTATCCGGAGAGGGCGGGGCTGGAACTGGTGCAGATGCCAGTGCCCACGCCGCAGGCCGGGGAAACGCTCGTGCGTGTCAGCCTAAGCGCCATCTGCGGGTCGGACCTCCATACCATCGAAGGGCGCAGGCCGCCCAAAGGACCGCTCATCCTCGGGCATGAAATATGTGGGACCATCGCCGCGCTCGGTCAAGGCGTCACGCATGATGCCACCGGAAAGCCGCTGGCAACCGGGCAGCGAGTCACGTGGAGCATTGCCGCCAGTTGCGGGGAATGCTTCTACTGCCGGCACGGGATTCGGCAGAAATGCACCTCGCTGTTCAAGTACGGGCATGAGAGCATTGAGGTCGAGCCGGCGCTGAATGGAGGCTTCGCCGAGTATGTCTGTCTTGTGCCAGGCACCACTATTCTCCGCATCCCCGATGAGCTGGATGATGCCACCGTGGTATTCGCGAATTGCTCGCTGGCGACGATGGCCGCGGCAATCAGAATGCTTGAAGTGCAAGCAGGGGAGACAGTGCTCGTGCAAGGCGCAGGGCTCCTCGGGCTCTGTGCGTGTGCGCTGTGCTCGGCGCGTGAGGCAAGGGTGGTGCTGGTCACCGATGTCAGTGAGGAGCGGCTGGGAGAGGCGCGGCGCTTCGGGGCGACACATACGCTGAATGTGAGCGATCTCGCGGATGAGGAGTTCGGCGCGGCGGCGAAGGACATCGCTGGAGAATATGGCTTCGATGCGGCGATCGAGGCGTGCGGGCAGCCGGCGGCAATCACGCAGGGCCTCGAGGCGCTGCGGATCGGTGGGCGGTATCTCTGGGCCGGATGCGTGTTTCCCGGGGCGATGCTGCAGCTCGATGCGTATCAGATTACCACGCGGCTTATCAACATCCAGGGCCTGCATAACTATGCGCCGGAGGACCTCAAGACAGCGCTGAATTTCCTCAGCGGCGAGGGGCGGAGATTCCCGTTCGATACGGTAGTCGCCAAGGAGTATCCGCTGGCGGAAATAGAGCAGGCTGTCGAGGAAGCGAAGGCGCGGAAAGATGTGCTGCGGATCGCGGTGAAAGGCTGAGTAAGGTAAACGGCGAACGGCAAAGGCAACGGCAAAGGCAAGACCGTGGGGCTCTGCCCCACTCCCCGCTCCGCAGCCCCTCCGCTGCGCGGAGGGGGCGCGGAGCGGCAATAACACCAGACGGCAAACGGCACGCAGCTAGCGGAGGTTGAAAGATGGCGATTTCGGAGCGCGAGAACTATCTGCGGACAGTCAAAATGGGGCGGGATAATGCCAAAAGCCCCGAATGGATACCGTGTCGGACCGTGATTTCCGGAGCCTCCTATGACCAACTCCGGGATGAGGTGGAGGAAGTCATGGCGCGGCATCCGCTGCTGTTTCCCGGCTTCGAGAAAGGCCAGCGGGACTATGACAACTGGGACTTCGGCCCGGGACACCGCGCCGGCGAGGATTTTGAAGACGCCTGGGGCTGCGTCTGGCGCAGTGACATCAACGGCATCGAGGGAGTCGTAATCAATGCGCCACTCGCTAACTGGGAGGATATGGAAAGCTACCAGGCACCGGACCCGGCGAAAACCGCCGACCGCGGCCCGGTTGACTGGGATGCGAACCGGCGGAATACCGAGGCGCAGAGAGCGCGCGGGGAACTGACCTCCGGCGGCGTCCCGCACGGCTATCTCTTCATGCGGATGTACTACCTGCGCGGGTTCGAGGACCTCATGTATGACTTCGCAACGCAGGATCCGCGCCTGCAGGATCTCATTGATGTGCTCGTCGATCACAACTCGCGGCTCATCAGGCAATGGCTGGATATCGGCGTGGAGAAGATGGAATTCGGTGAGGATTTAGGGACCCAGATTGCGTCAATCATCAGCCCGAAGGATTTCGCGAAATGGATCACGCCGGCATATACGAAGCTCATCAAACCGTGCCGGGAAGCGGGATGTCTCATCGCGCTGCATAGCGACGGGTATATCATGGAGTTGATGGATGAGTTCGTCAAGTGCGGGATTGATATCATCAATCCGCAGGACCTCTGCAACGGGATTGACAACCTCGCGCGGGAAGTCAAAGGGCGCATGTGCATCCGGTTGGATGT
This sequence comes from Armatimonadota bacterium, assembly GCA_030612305.1. Classification (GTDB taxonomy): domain Bacteria; phylum Armatimonadota; class Zipacnadia; order Zipacnadales; family UBA11051; genus UBA11051. Next base: position 3,429 of record JAUWOG010000232.1, read on the forward strand.
GGACAGGCAGTCAATCGTGCCCTTCGGGACGCCGGCGGAGATACGAGAGCTCATCGAGGAGGAAGTGCGGAAGCTGGGCTCGCCGGAGGGAGGGCTCGAACTGCTGTGCGGCGTCTATCCGCCGACACCAGCGGAGAATGGCGAGGCGCTCTGTGCGGCGATGGAGGAGTTCAGAGGGTATTGGTGGTGAGGCGGACGGCGGACGGCGGACGGCGAAGGCAACGGCAAAAGGCAACGGCAACACCGTGGGGCGCTGCCCCCATAGGCGCTAACTTAGGTACTAATGGCTTGCGGAAAGACCTCAAGTGCGTCTAGGGTGCGGCGCTGACGCTTGCGTGGCGCGTCACATAGATGGCGCTGTAGTCGCGGCATTTGTTCGTACAAATGAGCAAGTGGGACTGCACCCTTGATCATTGTGTTCAGCTCATCAAACAGAATCTGCTGGAGACGCCAGATGCTCAACGGCTCGCGGGAACAGAGGGTAGCCCCAGGGAAAAAAACTCAACGCCTCATTGCACATCTCATCCACTATCAGCGCCCCCAGTATCTTCGCGTAGAGGTAACTCCTGGCCAAGTCCGGATCCTTGGCGCGAAGGTGATCCAAGTGCAAAATGCCCTTCAGACGCTTGAAAGTAATCTCGATCTGCCAGCGCAGCCGGTAGAGTTCCAACGCCTCCGCAGTCGGCAACTGCTGCTTGGGCAGGTCGGTGAGGATGTAGACGAAGTTCGCCGCCCGCAGGCTGCGTTTGTCGATCCGACGCTTCTTGCGACTCGCGGCCTTGCGGATCCGCTGCTGCTCCTTTTCCGCCGCCGCTTGGCTCTTGCGCAAAGCCACCAGGCGTATCGGATAGAGTTGCTCCTGATGTTCAAATTGTACTTCCCAGTCTCCGATCTCGCCCGGCTTCAGTATCTCCGCACAGGTCACCAGGTCAAGGGGCCCACCGGCTCGTCCCTGCAGAGGAAAGCTCTGCCAACTGATCCGCAAAACCAGATGACCACCCGCATCCAGAACGCTGGCCGCGCCGCCGCGTTGCGCGTAGCCGCGGTCCCCCAAGATGATCTGGCCCGGCTCAATCGGGTGACGCAGCAGCGTCTCACCCCCTTCTGGCCCAGTCAATTCGACGGTGCTGATGCGCTGCGAAGCCAGGTCGAGCCCCAGGTGCAAGCGCCAATCGGTGCCCGTGCTGCCCGGCCGGCAAATGACACTGGCATCTACGATGCGCACCGGCACCGGCGGCACTCTGGTGGTGAGGCCGCGCTGCTGCAGCCAGCGCAAAATGAGATGTCCCAGCCACTCGCTGGCACCTTTGAGGCGCTTGAGCACCGCGACATCCGACAGGCGACCGAGACCGATCAACTCCGCCCAGGCCGCGGTCTGGCGCAGCGACATATCACACACTCCATACGCCAGAGCGAGACGCAGCAGGTCAGAAGCGGACCCAATTTCCCGGCGTCGCCGAAGCGCTAATTTTGCTGCCGCGCTTTCTTCGAGGTCCGGAGGCATCATATTGAGCACATATTGCCATTCATTCTCAAGCAGCGCTTTGTTTTCCATGACAGCATGATAACACAACCTATCCCAACCCGCAATAGCTTAAGTTAGCGCC
>JAUWOG010000312.1 GCA_030612305.1 Armatimonadota bacterium
CATCCATCCCACCGACGTGCTTGGCATAGACATTCTGCCAGCGGGGCGCATTGACAAGGCGTACTCCGACAAGCTGGATCAAATCAACTGGCGCCGCGTGTACGAGGAGGAACGAGGTTACGACTTCATCAGCAGCATTCGTGACCAGATTCTGTCTCTTACCACGCCCGAAGGACAGCCCCGATACGACTATGTGTTGATCGACTCTCGGACGGGATACAGCGATGTGGGCGGGATTTGCACTCAGCAACTACCCGACGCTGTAGTACTCCTTTTCCGGCTCAATGACCAGAATATCACTGGCATAGAGCAGGTGTATAAGACCATCCAGGCTTCCGCCCACCAACCCGAACATAGAGAGATGGAGGTCGTCCCTGTCATTAGCCCGGTCTGGCCCTTTGCCACCGTCGAAGCGAAAGGCCCTGTTGAAAAGGCGAGAGCCGTTTTCGAGGGTCGAGAGGTTCTCATGATCACGTTTGAGGCCGCGCTCACCTTCGCTGAACGGATTATCACCCGCGAACAAGATGAGTTCCCGACCAGCCTGCACATCTGTCAAGACTACGAGCGCTTGACCGACAGACTTCGCGACATCAACAAGGACGATGAGCGGACTCAGCGCAAACAGGCCGACCGTTTTCGGCGGCGGGACCCAGCTCGGGCTTTCGAGTTCTACAAGAGACTTGTCCGTCGCCGGCCCGACCAGGAATCGTACTGGGAGCGCATACTTGATCTGCACCGCGACTGGTCGCCAAATCGTCCATACCGCAGCTTGGCACCCGGCGAGCGATCGTCAGAGCGTGCCAAGCTCTCGAAGAGCATCCTGGTGTTCTTGAACGAATGGGTAGAGAGCAATCCAGACCACACATACGGCCTTCTCACCCGGGCACTTCTTTTCCTAGACGAAGACCGGCTCTCAGAAGCCCAAACGGATCTCGAAGAGGTCCTACAGAATGATCCGAATAACGCCAAGGCACTGGCCATCAGAGCCCGCATGCACGAGCAGGAAGGCAATGCAGAAGCTGCGGTTCAAGACTATGATCGTGCGTTTGACGCCGGCTTGGACGACGCAACAGGGATCAGCAATGCTCTCGACCTAGCCTTCGCCCGCGGACGATTCGACAGGTTCATCAGTTGGCTCAACGCTATCTGCCCAGAGATCCCGCTGAGGGGTTCTGTTCCTCTCAAGCGCGTGCATGCACTTGCTGCACTCGGTCACACCGAGGAGGCGCGCGGCGAACTAGCAAGCGTTGATGAGGGTGCATCACAGGCGCCCGAAAACATATTGGAGGCTCTCATTGTTGTCGGTGACCTTGAGGAAGCAAGCCGTCGCCTCTCAAGTGCTCCTGGCCCCGCGGCGGCTGATCCAAACCTGAGAATGCTAGGAACTATGCTGGATGCTCTCCGGGGATCTGTAGAAATGGCGAACAGCGCGATCGATGATATGGTTGGCACAGGGAGAGTTCCACCGACTTGGGACTACACTGAGTTCCGTATCTTCGTGGACACTGCCAGTGCCAGGGGTGACATTGCCTCCGCGCTGGCGGACAAAATGCACTCTTGGTTTGATCGGTTGGAGGAAGCACAGGAGAAGCATGCGGGAAGATGACAGAGGCTGGTCGAGTATAGCGCTCACGCGTTCGCGACGGCCCTCCTTGCCCACGTGGAATATGTGGGGAGCGTCCCACGCTAATCATCACGCATTGGGAGAACCCAACATGAATATCGAACAGGAAGTACGCATCAAGGCAATCCGCGCCAAGTGTGCCGCCGGGGCGCTGCGTACCACTAGCGATGAGCAGCGCAATGACGCGCTGATGGCGATGGTGCGCGAGATACGCGGCTCGGCGGAGGCGATAAAGGAGGCCAACGCGGCGGACATGCGGGCCGGTGAGGAGGCCGGGCTGTCGGCGGCGCTGCTCGACAGGCTGCTGCTGACTGACGAGCGCATCGAGGACATGGCAGTGGGGCTGGAGCAGGTCGCCGACTTCGCGGACCCGCTTGGCATCGTCCTGTCCGAGACGACGCGCCCGAACGGCCTGCTCATCAGGAAGGTCACGGTGCCGCTGGGTGTCATCGGCATCGTCTATGAGTCGCGGCCGAACGTGACGGTGGACGCGGCGGGTCTGTGCATCAAGGCGGGCAATGCGGTGCTGCTGCGCGGGGGCAAGGAGGCGATCCGGTCGAACATCGCGCTGGCGGGGCTGCTCTCGGATGCCTGCGAGCAGGTTGATTTGCCGCGCTCGTGTGTCGAGATCATCGAGTCCACGGACCGCGAGGGCGTGCAGGAGATGATCCGCGCCGATGAGTACGTGGACCTGATCGTGCCGCGCGGCGGACAGGGCCTCATCCGCGCCGTCGTCGAGAATGCCTCGGTGCCCGTGCTCAAGCATGACCGCGGGCTCTGCAATATCTATGTGGACGCCACCTGCGACCTGCAGCGCACCGTCGCGTGCGTCAACAATGCCAAGACCCAGCGCCCGGGCACCTGCAACGCCGTCGAGAATCTCTGGGTGCATGTGGACAACCTCGCCGCGCTCAAGGCGATTGTGGCGGACCTGCAGGCTGCCGGTGTGGAGGTGCGCGGGACTGAGCCGGTGCAGGAAGCCTGCGCGAATGTCGCGCCGGCGACCGAGCAGGACTTCGATACCGAGTATCTGGACTTGATTATCAGCGTGGACGTGGTAAACTCTCTGCAGCAGGCGATTGCGCAGATACAGAAGTTCAGCTCGGCGCACTCGGAGGCCATCTTCACTGATAGTGCCGAGAATGCTGCGCGGTTCTTCGCCGAGATAGATTCCGCCTGCCTGTATCACAATGCCTCGACGCGGTTCACTGATGGCGGGCAGTTCGGCATGGGCGCTGAGATTGGCATCTCGACGAATCGGCTCCATGCCAGAGGCCCGGTCGGCGTGCCGGAGTTGACGACATACAAGTGGCTCAGCGCCGGCGACTACCTGTCCAGAGAGTAGCTGACATGCTTGGCTCACGGATAACCGAGCGCGAAGAGTTGGCCGCGTGCAGGCGCATCGTCATCAAGGTCGGCACGCGGCTGATTACGGGCGGCGCGACCGGCCTGAATACGGCGTTCCTCGACAGCGTGAGTCGGCAGATGGCGACTCTGCGCGAGCAGGGCCATGAGTTCATCATCATCACCTCGGGGGCGATATTCCTGGGCCGCCGCATCCTCGCTCTCAGCCGCAGCGAGGACAGCCTGCCTCTGCGCCAGGCGGCCGCGGCAGTCGGTCAGCCCGCCCTCATGCGGCACTGGTCGGAGGCGCTCAGATCCCGTGGGCTCTCCTGCGGACAGATGCTGCTGACCACCGATGACATGTCTGACCGCCACCGCTATCTGTGCGTGCGCAACACCATCGAGGCGCTCCTGGACAAGGGCGTCATCCCCGTCATCAACGAGAACGACAGCGTCTCCATCGAGGGCATCACCTTCCAGGAGAATGACAAGCTGGCGGCGACTGTCTCGGCCACTGCGCGCGCGGACCTTGCCATCTACCTCTCCGACCAGAAGGGCCTTTTTACCGCCAATCCGGAGCTGGACCCCGACGCGCAGCTTATCCCCAGGGTCGCTGCGGATGAGGACGTGAGCGGCTGTGCCGAGGGGGCAGGCGGCCCCGAGTCCAAGGGCGGCATGACGGCCAAGCTCGCCGCCGCTCAGATGCTGGCCGGATGCGGCATCGCGGCGGTCATGGCAAGTGGCCGCACCGAACAGGTCATCACCCGCATCCTCGACGGGGAAGAGATCGGGACCTTCTTCGTCCCGGGTGAGGCGGTGCATGGCCGCAAGCTGTGGATCGCGACGGCCATCGCGCCCGCCGGCACAATCACCGTTGATGAGGGCGCGCGGCGAGCCCTGCGACACTCCGACGGCGCGAGCCTCCTGCCGATTGGCATCACTGAGGTGCGCGGTGATTTCAACGCCGGCGACCTCGTGCGTATCGCCGGGCCGGACGGCCTCGAGTTCGCGCGCGGACTATCCAACTATCCAGCCACCGAAGTCAACAGCATCCGCGGTCTGCATACGAGTCACATCCCCGAGACGCTCGGCCACGTCGGCCACCACGAAGTCGTCCATCGCGACAACATGGTCCTCGGCGAGCCGGGACCTTAGCCGTCCTGCCGCCGACTTCCTGATCCCGGTTGCTCGAGGCATTGGCTCGGATTGGCCTGGGGGCCACGCGCACCTCGGTCGTGTTCCGCGTACTTCTGAGAAGGTTGTTTGGGCCCGTCCATTGAACTGACCACCGGGACACCACCCGAACGCGTCGCCTGCGCGCAACTGGCGACCTGGAGGCGGGGACATGGCCCAGAGGCCGGGCGAATTCACCCACCAGACATATCGCCAAATCGCACTGGATGCAGAAGAGCGTGAGCCGATCGGTGTGGCGGCGCAGGCAGTGCCGGATGAGGCCACGGTCGGGGAGCCA
>JAUWOG010000579.1 GCA_030612305.1 Armatimonadota bacterium
GGGGCATGGGCGGCATGGGCGGAGGTGGCGCCGCAGCGGAAGGCGGGCTCGAGTGGACCGAACGTGAGGAGCCGCCAGAGGAATTGGCGATGACCTATGATGATTTCATCGCCCAGACCGGATTGGCACCCAACATCCCCGAGCGCTTCACGGTGGATGCGGAGGGAGAGCCGATTGCGGCCACCTACAATTCATGGATGCAGATGCAGCGGGTGTATGTGGGGGGCAAAGGGGTCAGCCTCCAGGACATAGAGCCGGGCCGCGCCGGCGCCAAACTCACACGCGAGGCCAGAGAACAGGCGGCCTATCTGTATCACGTTAGTTACGAATTGGGCAAGGCCTATTCACAGGGGCTTGACGGCTTTACGTTCAAGGTTGGCTATCCGGTGATGGCAGACATCAACGTCGGCGGCCTTGAGGTGAGCAAGATAGGCCCCGGCTCGGTGAGTGTCCTCGTGGTGATGCGCGTACGGCCGAGCCTGCAACGCAGCTACGGTCAGAAGGTCTATGAGCGGCTGAAGAAGTATGACTGCCTCGGGCGTGGCCGCATCACGGCCGGCGGGCTGGACGTCACCTCGATGCCCTTCTCAATCCACACCTTCAAGGGCGGCTACTGGCGTCCGCGTACGCTCAACCTTGCGCCGATTGCTGCGCCGGTATGGGGCCTTTTGTGGTCGCAGAACGTAGTCCGGCTCAGCGTCAAGAACCGCAACGGGGATGTCATCTACACGGCGGACCAGTCGGCCGGGCAGGGCCCGGACATTCTCTCTCGCATTCTGAACCCGCCGGAACTGTACTACAACCCGAAATGGCGTCTGCTGATCCCGCCGGATGACCTGAAATTCCAGGGCGGGCGCTTCAACCTCAACGGCACCAAGGGCTGGCCGTACCTGTTCACGTTCTCTCTGCCGCCGGCAGAGGCCATCCAGATGCACAGCGCCAGCGCGGAACTGATCGGCCTTGAGGAGGACGAGATCGAACGGATGGCTCAGGGAGAGGGTGCCGCCGCTGCTGCCCCGACTGGCGGGCCGGGAATGCCGGGAATGCCGGGCGAGATGGGGATGGGTCCTGATATGGGAATGCCGGGCGGGCCGGGAATGGGGCCTGATATGGGAATGCCGCCTCCGCCTCCAGATATGATGGGGCCCCCGCCACCTCCGTGATCGGCCGTTCCTGACGACGCGTAGGTCGGGCTTCCAGCCCGACTCTTGGCTCAATCGTTTCCTGAATAGTGCGGGCTATCCCGCTGCGGCGTGCTCGGTGAAGAAATCCCAGACGCGCGCGCTGTAGTAGCGATGGCCCTCAGGACCGACATATAGCTCGAGGTTGTCTGCGGCGCCAAAGGCGGCATAGACAGCCTGGAGCTTTTCGTATGCCTCGTGGACGCCCTCGATGGGGAAGATAGTGTCCTCCCGGCCGGCGATGATGAGCAGCGGACGCGGCGCGATGAGACCGGCGACATCGTACATCTCGCAGAGGTCCAGCATCCCCGGCGCATAGTTGCAGTCACAGTGGCGCATGGCGAGGATCGAGGCGCGGAAGGTGCAGAAGTAGCAGCTCGGCGCGGCCTGAGTGAAGCGAGTGTCCATCGCGGCTGAGAAGACCGTTGCAGTTCCGCCGCCGGACTGGCCGGTGATGTAGAGGCGCTCGTTGTCCACCTCGTCGAGGCTCCGGAGGTAATCCACCCAGCACATGCTGTCGTACACGCGCATGCCGAGGATGGTCTTGCCGACCATGATGGCGCGCATGTTGAGCTGCTGGCAACTGCAGTCCCGCCCCTGGGCGGGATCGGCTTCGAGGTCATCGTCGAGCATGAGTTCGCCGAAGCCGCGCAGGTCGGGGGAGATGGCTATGTAGCCGTGCTTGACGGCCTGGACGGCATAGTCGCGCTCGCCCACTATCTCGATGGGGCGGCCCTTGACATCCTGCTCGACGCCGGCGGGGATGACCTTGCCGGGACCGTGGCCGTGCGGGCAGAGCACGGCACCGACGGGGGCGTCGAGCTCTTTCGGCACGAACTTGTAGGCGGGAATGACGACGCCGTCAGGCGCGATCATGCGGATGTACTCGCGAATGTGATCGCCCATGTCGCGCGTGGTGAGCACTTCGACCTCGGGTTCGGCGCTGCCCTCATAGTCCACGGCGAGCACATCGGAAAGCTCTGACCTCAGTTCCGTCTGCCAGTCCTGGACGGAGCCGGAGTAGTTGCTGAAGGTGAGCCGAAGTTGCGCGGCGTCCAGCATTTCCTCGAAGCGGCGATGGAGACTGATGTTGGCTTTTTCCACGGTGGGTTGTATCCCCTTCCTCTGTTGGCGGCACGGCTACGCGAGTGCAATTCGTCACGCCCGAGCTATCACCTGCATGTGCATGGAACCTGTGACCGGCACTGAGACACCTGCGATGAGACGGACACCGATGCGTCCACTATCTTGCGATGGTGGGCGCTTTTGCATTTATTGTGGCAGGCGATTGAGTGACAGATGACGAAATGGCAAGGGAACAGCGGCACGCAAGAGCGAATCTGAGGTGGAGGCAGACATGCGGACTATGCGAACTATCGCGAGGGTATCGGTGATGGTGATGGCTATTTGTGGCGTTTCGGTGGGGCAACCCATCACAAGCATAGTCAAGTACAAAGACGGGGCGAACCTGGTAGCCGGGGCACAGATCGAAGCCTCT
>JAUWOG010000489.1 GCA_030612305.1 Armatimonadota bacterium
AGAGGCTGGTCACAGGCCATCAGATCGGCCAGCGACGCCGTGGCCCCTTCAGCCCCGTCGCCGGAGACGATGAGGTGCTTCACGCATCGGCTGTGCCCAACTGCCGCCCCCCCGACAGGGAGGAGCTGCTCGGAGACGCCCAACGCATCGGCCTCCACATCGGACAGCACGTAGGTGACCTCTGCGACACCCAGCAGCGGCGGCAGAGGCACTACGGTGGCACCGTTGGCGACTACGGCGATGTAGGTGATGACGAATTCGGGGCAGTTCGCCATCAAGATGGCGACACGGCTCGACGGGCCGATGCCGAGTTGCTTGAGGCCGGCAGCGAGGCGTGCGAACGTCTCACGAAGCTGCTCATAGCTCAGGGTCGAGTCGCCGAAAGTGAGGGCCGGTCGCTCGGCCCAGATGGTGGCCGCCAGGTGACTGGCGGTGTGCAGATTGTCGGCGCTATTCAGTGGCATCTGAGGACCGCTCCGCTCATAGGAGTGGGGACTATATGCACAGACTGCGGCCCGCAACAAGGGCCTCCGGTGCCGTGCAGGAAGGCTGACTGCGGCATCTCATGGCAACATGAGAAGAATACCATGCGTGCAGGTGGCAGTCAAGCGATTCAAGCGTGGCGGGGGCCACGCTTGGGGGATGCTGCGCATCCCTGCGCAAACTCCATGGCGCGCGTGAGATGCGGAAGGGAAGGGGTGGAAGCGTGGCGGGGGCCACGCTGCACGCGAGGGGGGGCTGCTCAGGCCGACACTTGCGCGGGTATTGTCGGCAGGGGGCGTTTGGTGTACAATATGGCCGCAAGAGAGGCACGTTCCCGCGCGGGAGCGTGTTTTCTGCCCCGGCAATCAGATCAGCTCAGTGAGGCCTCAAGCATGTCCACAGGGATGACGATAACCGAAAAGCTGCTGGCGAACGCAGCCGGCAAAGACACCGTCCGGCCCGGCGAGTTCGTGACCTGCAAGCTCGATGTGGTAATGGCCAATGACATCACCGCGCCTATCGCCATCGAGCAATTCTACAAGATGGGCGGCGAGCGCGTCTTTGACGCCGACAAGGTGGTCCTCGTCGCCGACCATTCGACGCCGAACAAGGACATCAGGGCGGCCGAGATCGTCAAGGGGATGCGGGAGTTCGCGCGCGAACAGGAGCTCACTCACTTCCTGGAGGCGGGCTGCGGTGGCATCGAGCATATCATCCTGCCGGACATGGGGCTGGTCCTGCCCGGCGATGTGGTCATCGGGGCCGACAGCCACACATGCACCTATGGCGCGCTGGGAGCGTTCTCGACGGGCGTCGGCTCCTCGGATGCGGGTGCGGCGATGGCGACCGGCGAGACGTGGCTCCGTGTCCCGGCGACGCTGAAGTTCGTCATCGAGGGCGAGCTGAACAGGTGGGCCGGCGGCAAGGACATCATCCTCTACACGATCGGTCAGATTGGCGTTGACGGCGCGCTGTACGGGGCGATGGAATTCGCCGGCTCGACTATCGAGGCGCTGCCGATGGCCGGGCGCTTCACGATCTGCAACATGGTGATCGAGGCGGGCGGAAAGAGCGGTATCATCGCCCCGGATGAGGAGGTCCTCGAATTCGTGCGAGACCGCGCGCAACGTGACTTCACCTGCCTGGCCGGCGACGCCGACGCCGACTACGAGGCGGTCTATGAATGGTCGGCTGCCGACATCGAGCCGCAGGTCAGCTTCCCGCACCTGCCGGAGAACGCCAGAGGCATCTCGGAGGTGGGGGAGATCCGGATAGATCAGGCGGTGGTCGGGGCGTGTACTAATGGCCGCCTCGAGGACTTGCGCGCTGCCGCAGATGTACTGGAGGGGCGGAAGGTGGCGGATGGCGTCCGCTGCATCATCATCCCCGGCAGCCAGCAGATCCATCTGGAGGCGACGCGGGAAGGGCTGGTGGAGACGTTCCTGGAGGCGGGCTGTCTGGTCAGCACACCGACCTGCGGGCCGTGTCTGGGCGGCCACATGGGCGTACTGGCGGCTGGTGAGAAGGCCGTGGCGACAACGAATCGGAATTTCATCGGCCGCATGGGCCATCCGGAGAGCGAGGTCTATCTGGCCGGCCCGCCGATAGCCGCCGCCTCGGCCGTAGCCGGAAGAATCTGCAGTCCTGATGAGCTTTGCGCGGGGTAACAGCAATGATTGCCAGAGGCAGAGCACACAAGTACGGCGACCACGTGGACACCGATGCGATTATTCCGGCGCGCCACCTGGATACGACTGATCCTGCGGAGATGGCGACGCACTGCATGGAGGATGTTGACGCGGATTTCGTATCCAGGGCGCAGGCGGGCGACATGATCGTTGCCGGCAAGAACTTCGGCTGCGGCAGCTCGCGGGAACATGCGCCGATTGCTATCAAGGCGGCGGGTATAAGCTGCGTCATCGCCGCCGGCTTCGCCCGCATCTTCTACCGCAACAGCTTCAACATCGGCTTGCCGATTATCGAGCAAGCTGATGCCGCCGCGGCGATCAATGACGGTGATGAGGTCGAAGTGGACCTGGAGAATGGGCTGATAAGGGACCTGACGAGCGGTGAGGAATGGGCGTTCGCGGCTCTCACCGGGCCGGTGGCAGAGCTCATTGAGGTGGGCGGCCTGGTGGAGCTGACGCGGAGGAAGCTGGGAGCCGAGAGCTAACCATGCTGCCGATAGTGGCGATAGTGGGGCGGACGAATGTGGGCAAGTCGGCGCTGTTCAACCGGCTTGTGGGCGAGCGCGCGGCGGTGGTCGAGGACCGTCCGGGCGTGACGCGCGACCGTATCTATGCGGAGGCGGAGCTGGATTACCGGCGCGTGATGCTGGTTGACACCGGCGGCCTCGCCGGCACGGAGAATGACGAGTTCTTCTCGCAGGTCAAGCAGCAGGCGATCACGGCGCTCACCGAGGCCGATGTTCTCATCTTCATGGTAGATGGGCGGGAGGGCCTCACCAACCTCGATCGCGAGGTCGCGGAGGTAGTCCGCCGCACCGGCAAGCCCTACGTGCTGACAGCCAACAAGATGGAGAAGACCTCGCTGGATTCCGAGGATTTCCTGGAACTGGGGATGGGCCCGGCGATAGAGCTGTCGGCGATTCATGGCCGCGGGCTGATGGACCTCGTCGAGGCGGTGGAGGAATGCCTGCCGGATGAGACCGCGGCCGAGGAGGACAGTGAGGAGCTGGCGCTGGCGGTGGTGGG
>JAUWOG010000456.1 GCA_030612305.1 Armatimonadota bacterium
GGAGGCTGCGGAGGGGAGTCTGAAGCATAAGCTGGCGATGGCGGATGCCGTAGTCTATGCCACCGCGCAGATGCTCGAGGCGACGCTGGTGACCAGTGACGAGGACTTCGCCGATTTGCCCGGCGTCACGTACATCCCCAGGGCCGGCGCCTGAGGTCGCACCAGGCGGCGTGGGAAGGTCGGGCCTGCAATGGTTTGGCGTTTGTGCGAGCCCGGCAGTCATTGCGAGTGTTGAGAGGAAGCAAGCAATAGATGGAGGTGTGCATGGTGAGCGAGAAGGAAAGCCAGCAAGCCGGCGGGGCCCTCATCGGAAAGGTGGTCAACCTGGCCGAGTTGCTTGAGTACCAGGAGGGGGCCATCGTCAGCCGCACGATGATTGACAAGGCGAAAGGGACAGTGACGCTGTTCGCGTTTGCCGAGGGCCAGGGCCTGAGTGAGCATACGGCGCCCTTTGATGCGATGGTGTGTGTTGTTGAGGGCCGGGCGGAGATACGCATAGACGGGGAAGCTCATGAGGTCAAGGCAGGTGAGATGATCGTCATGCCCGCCGACCATCCCCACTCGGTCACCGCGCCGGAGCAGTTCAAGATGCTGCTGGTGATGGTGCGGTCGTGAGATGGGCCGCCAGGGCGCAGGTATCGAAGGGCTGGACGGAGAAGTCCACGCGGTGAAGAACATTGGGAGAACGACCTCAATGTCGGAAATGATGTAACATCCAGGAGGCCCTATCATGGCTCAGCCCATCATTGCGCTTCAGCTCTACGGTGTACGGAATTACATGCAGGACGCGGCGGGAGTAGTCGCGTCACTGAGGAAGGTAGCGGACATCGGCTACGACTCAGTCGAGGCCGCCGGCACGGGCGGCATGGCGACGGATGAGTTTGCAGCGGCCTGCGACGATACCGGCCTGCAGATCGTCAGCAGCCACGAGTCGTGGGAGGAACTGTGCGAGAATCCCGAAGCCGCCATCGAGAAGTGCAGTGTCATGGGTGCGAAGTTCGTCGCCAGCGGCTCGCCGGGCGAATATCACAGCGCCGAGGGCTATGCGAAGTTCGCTGAGGAAAGCACGCCGATGGGCAAGGCGCTGGCCGAGGCGGGCATCACCTACATGTACCACAACCACGCCCACGAATATACCGCATTCGACGGGCGGACTGCGATGGCGATCATGGCCGAGAGCAGTGACCCGGAGTGCTTCACGTTCCAGCTTGATGTGCACTGGGTGCAGCGCGGCGGGGCGAGTCCGGTGGCCTGGATCAACAAGCTCGGGTCGCGGATAGCGACGCTGCACTGCAAGGACATGGGCGTGACACCGCAGAGCGAGCCGCTGTTTGAGCCGGTCGGGATGGGGAATCTGGATTGGCCGGGGATCATCGCGGCAGCGCAGGACGTGGGCATCAGCTACTACATCGTCGAGCAGGACACCTGCCAGCTTGATGAGTTTGAGAGCGCGGAAATCAGCTACAACAATCTGGCGGAGTGGCTGGGATAGAAGCGCGCAGCGCAAAGGAGAAGAGCGTGCAGGGCGCAGCCTTGTGCTGCGCCCGTTGCAGTCATCATGCGACAGACGCGAAGCCTACTCAGGCAGACTTCGCGACCGTCCACGTAAGGGAATACATACGCCCCCTCCACGTCGTGGACACGCCCGCCTCCAACACGGTCGCCACGCCTTGTGGGCGGCCTCTGTGTCTAGCGCTTGGCGTAATACCATTTGGGCAGCGTGGAGTTGTCGGGTGGGAACTCGCCTTTGTTGAGCCACTTGGCATGGCCGTCGCAGAAGCTGTAGTTGCAGCCTCCGTTGTGGCGGTCGAAGGTGAACCGCCAGACGAGACTTGCAATGTTCACGTGGCTCGGCATGTACAGGAAGTACTGGCCGGCTAGACTCTCACCACACATTATGGTCTCTGCCGGTTTGCTGATCTCGCTCAACGTGGAGGCACCCTGAGGTTGGCCCCAGGCGGGTTCGCGCAGGTAGTAGCCGTTGTAGGCATATCCTATCCAGTAAACGGGATTGCTGGGACAGCCGAATACCTGGGTATTCTTGATGTACGGCGCGAGGACCTCGTACCATCTTTCACCCCAATAGTAAGAACCACCAGTCCAAACCATCCGGGAATAGGGCGGGATCCATTCATCATAGTCCTGTACGTACATGTGCCATGCCAGCGCGAGCTGCTTCTGATTGCTGAGGCAACTCGTCTGCCGGGCCTTCTCTCGCGCCCTGGCGAAGACGGGGAAAAGTATCGCCGCCAGGATCGCGATGATGGCGATGACTACCAGCAGTTCAATGAGGGTGAAACCGCGTTTCATGATTACTACACCTCCTGATGATATATGCGCCAGACTGTGCAGCGTTGCGTAGGGCGGCGCTTTGTTGCTAGTATAGTTCTCCGCGCGCCTGGCGAGACCTGCCGAGCAGGCATTTTTCTTTTGATGAACGACAGGCACCTCCGCAAGGAAGGCTGTCGGGGAGGCGCGGGGAATGGTAGAATAGGGGAGAGGCGATTGCTTTGGAGGTAGGCCGATGACAAGGACACTAACATTCATGGCGCTGCTGGTGGGCGTTGCGGTCTGTGGCATCTGTGCTGCGGACGACACCGCAAGCGTCACGCCGGCGCAGGACGAGACCGCCGAGTGGAAGGAGTGCGTCAATCCGCGGCTGCACTACAGGATCAGGTGGCCGGACGGCTGGGAGGAGGACCGGACTCGCCTCGGCCTGTACGGTATGCAGCGGCTCGTGAAGCAGGACCCCCCAGGGATGCAAAGCATCCCCGCACAGGTGCAGGTTCTGCACATGCCGACGGGTCTGCTCGGCGCTGAGGAGCTGGCAAAGGTCGTCGCAGCAATGACAAGGGCGAACCCGGCGACGAAAGAGAAGCTGTCCGAGGAGACCCTCGAACTGGACGGGCGGGCAGGTCTGGCGGCGACCTACAACGGGGAGCAGGAGGGCCACGCGGTCAGGACGCTGGCCCACTTCATCTCCACGGAGAGCGGGCTGTTTGTGGTGCTGGGCATCATGCCCGCCGAGCAGGCGATGATCTCGCCAACCGAGACCGCCGCCGACTGGGATGAGATGACGCAGATAGTGCAGAGCTTCCGCTATGACCCCGCGCTGCAGGAGACGGACAAGCCGGCGCCAAGGGATGGCGTTCATCCCCCGACAGAGCCGGTGACAGAGCAGCCGGCCGGCACGACGCCTCCCCCCGCCGGAGCCGCGCCGCTGTACACAATCAGCGTGCCGGAGGGCTGGGAGACGGAGCAGCCGGGCCCTGAGGCGGGGTTCCTCAAGCGCTTCACGAAGGCCGATGCCGAGGCCATCGTCGTCGAGATCGGTCATGCGCCGGTGTCGCAAAT
>JAUWOG010000717.1 GCA_030612305.1 Armatimonadota bacterium
ACGTGAGCTTTCTGCAACGCAGAAAGCTCACGCCGCGCCACCCCCCTGGCGGGCGAGAAGCATTCGGCGAATCGCATCTTGTGCCTGCCCGAGCTTGCGCCAGCTCTGCCAGAAGCCCAATAACGCAGCAGCGTCTGGCAGCTTGTCGCCGTCGCTCCACCATCGCACGCTGGGCGCAAGCTGCGCTTGCATCCGGAGTTTGCCTGCGGCAAACTGCACGCGCTACAGGTGGGGGGGGGCGTGGAAGCTTGCGCTACTTGCCGAGAATGCAAACTCGCACCCCTGCAGATGGTTGACGGGACAGGGTAGCTACATTACTCTATGGGCGTGGATACTTCGCTCTTCGACTACGATCTGCCTGCGGCTTTGATAGCCCAGCATCCGCCCGAGCAGCGTGGGGCGTCGCGGATGATGGTGGTGGCGGCAGGCAGGGGGGAAGCCGAGCACCGGGCTTTCGGCGAGCTGGCGGAATTGCTGCTGCCGGGGGATTGCCTGGTGCTCAATGATACGCGGGTGATTCCGGCACGGCTGCTGGGGCGGAAGGATACCGGCGGGCAAGCCGAAGTGTTTCTGCTGAAACAGCTCGGGGGCGATGAGTGGGAGGCGCTGGTACGCCCGGCACGCCGGATGCCCCCGGGTACGACTGTGAGCTTCGGTGAGGTGCTGGCGGCGACGGTGCTGGCCGAGCCACAACGCGGCAAGACGATAGTCAAGCTGGCATACGACGGGGAGCTCGAGGCGGCGCTCGGGAAGGTCGGTGTGACGCCGCTGCCGCCGTACATTCGGC
Organism: Armatimonadota bacterium; assembly: GCA_030612305.1. GTDB lineage: Bacteria > Armatimonadota > Zipacnadia > Zipacnadales > UBA11051 > UBA11051. The sequence goes on from JAUWOG010000717.1 coordinate 788, forward strand.
GCGAACGGGAGGACCCGCGCGACAGGCATCGCTATCAGACCGTCTATGCGGCGGAGCCGGGCGCAGTCGCCGCGCCTACGGCAGGGCTGCATTTCACTGACGAAATGCTGGACCTGCTGAGGGCTCGCGGAGTGCGAATGGTGCGGCTCACGCTGCATGTCGGGCTGGGCACCTTCGCACCGATCAGCACGGAGCGGATCGAGGACCATAAGATGCACGCCGAGCAGTTCAGCATATCAGAGGATGCAGCGGAGACGATAAACCGGACGCGGCAAGAGGGAGGTCGTGTCATAGCCGTGGGCACGACGGTGGTGCGGACACTGGAGAGCTGTTGCGATGAGGAAGGGGGAATCGCGGCGGGGAGTGGTGAGACCGATATCTATATCCGGCCCGGGTACACCTTCCGCGCCATTGACGGTATGCTGACGAATTTTCACCTGCCGCGCTCGAGTCTGATCGTGATGGTGGCGGCGCTGGTCGGGAGGGAACGGCTGCTGGAGCTGTATGAAATGGCCGTCGAGCGCGGGTACCGGTTCTATAGCTATGGGGACTGTATGTTGGTGATTTAGGGTGTCTTGTTCATCAATGAGGACCAAAGGCAAACGGGATATATGAGGTGCTGATGTGCTCAAGTTCGGCGTGACAAGACAAGGGGCGGACATGGCCCGATGTGGCCAACTCAGGCTCACGCACGGGACAGTGCAGACGCCGGCGTTCATGCCGTGTGCGAGCCTCGCCGCAATCAAGGCATGTCCCCCACACCTGGTCGCGGAGATGGGGGTGCAGATGATGATAGGCAAGGCGTATCATCTGTGGCAGCGGCCGGGGACGGCGACGGTGCGCGCGATGGGCGGGCTGCACGAGTTCATGTCATGGCCCGGGGCGCTGGCCACCGACAGCGGCGGCTTCCAGGCGTTCTCGATAGCAGGCAACAGCGGGATCAGCGAAGAGGGCTTTGAGTTCCGCTCGCCACTGAGCGGGGAGATGCTGCATCTGAGCCCGGAGCGGTCCGCGCAATTGCAGAACGAACTGGGCAGCGATGTAGCGATGGTGC
>JAUWOG010000465.1 GCA_030612305.1 Armatimonadota bacterium
GGCGATGAAGGCCGGCGCGGCCGACCTGGGCATCTTGGGCATGGTGACGATGGGTCTGCTGACAGGCGTCGGTGGCGGCGTGCTTCGCGATGTGCTGGCCGGCGATGTCCCGGTGGTGCTGCGAGAGGAGATCTACGCCTCGGCATCAATTGCCGGCGGGCTGGTCTTCGCGATGGCCGCGCATGTCGGCATTCCGGAGGCCGTGGGGGTGACTGTTGCTGTCATCATCACTGTTGCCATCCGCGTTGTGAGCATCTACCTGGGCTGGCGTCTGCCGTCCCGATCCACACCAACAGAAGATACGTGAGTACGCGCCGCCGAGGTCCATTCTGACCGAACGGACTCGGGGCCGGAAGCGAAGCGGGGAACCCGATTGGGATGGGTTCCCCGCGATGGTGTTGAGGGAGTTGCGCTTAGCTCATAGGGCTATCTGCATCGCGCGCGGCGGACACACCGGCACGCAGAGCTCGCAGGCGATGCACTTGTCCGGGTCGAAGGTGACATGCCGCGTCTGCAGGTCTATGGCAAGCGCCTCCGTCGGGCAGATATTGACACATGCCCCGCACTCAGTGCACTTGTCCTCATCGCGAACGATTTCCATCTCGAGCGGCTCAATGCGCACGCCCTTTTCCTGAGCGTCCCTGAGAGCAGCGTCCAGAGCGTCCTCAGTTCCTTCGAGCACGAGCACCATCACGCCCTCCTGCTGCGGGGTGATGGATGCGCGCAGGATGTTGAAGCCCAGATCGTAGGTTTTCACCAGCCCGGAGATGATCGGCTCGTCTATCATCGTCGGCGGGAAGTGCATGACAATTCTGCGGTCAGCCACCTAGACCACCCCCCCGTTGTTGAAGGGTCGTTCATTGAGCGACTTGAAGCCCTGACCGGAGTCGGCAGATGGTAACAGCTCGGCGGGTTGGCTGAGCAGGAACTCACCGGCCTGGATCCACTCCTTGAGCTCTTCGGCTATCGCCTGTGCCCTGACGTAGCTGGACAGCGGAGTAGTCGGCACCTTGCGGCCGCGCACCTCGATGTGGCCGCTCTTCAGTTGGGCATAGCTGACATGGCCGAGCGGCCCGCCCTCACGATAGGGGTACTCACGGCTGTAGTCGAGTACCGGGGCGACGATGTCTTCGTCTTTGACCGCAGTGTAGCGGGCCATGTCTTCGTCGAGGATCGGTATCGGGATGCCGAGGCCAAGGGCCAGCGAGACGCCGTAGCCGTACATGCTGACCCCGACGACGAGGTCGGACCTCATCTGGTTCATGTCGCCGACGACGCCGATGGTCCCTGCGCCACCCATCGGGACACCGTTTTCGGCGCGTGCTTCGGTGGGGTTGTGCTGCGTCCCCTGGAAATAGACATACCCGACGCCGCCGCCCAGATAGAGCCTCGTGCCGATGCCGATGGTCCGGTAGTAGGGGTCATTGAGCATCGGGCTGAGCTGGCCTGCAGAGCAGAAGCTGGCCGAGCCCAGGTCGGCCTGGACGACGCCCATATAGGTGTAAATGTCGCGGTCCTCGTTGAGGTTGACGGCGACGCCATAGTTCTGATAGGCGTTGCGTGGATTGAGCAGATAGGCCTGGTTGAGATCGCCGATGTTGATGAGGGTCTCGAGGTCCTGGCGTGGATAGCAATCGGTGGGATAGGCCTCGGCGACCATGCGGACGTCTCTGCCCGCGATGAGGTCCTCGATGACGTGCGCGCCGCCGTAGCTGAAGAGGCCCGGGTGGTTGCGGTTGCGGGGATCGTTCTCCGGCAGTTCAGTGGCCCCGATGTAGAAGTCAACTGCAGCCAGCCCGGCATAGGCGGGCACCTCATTGAGCCACACCTTCGTGAATCTCATCCTCGGCGTCGTGTGGCCGGTGTTGAGCATGGCCCCGGATGAGCACATCGGAGCGAAGGTGCCGGTGGTCACTACGTCCACGCGTTCAGCGGCTTTCGCGGCACCGTCTTCTTCGACGATGCCTATCATTTCTTCGGCGGTGACGACTACAGCCTTCCCCGCCTGGATTTTCGCGTTTATGTCTGCGTAGGTCTTAGGCAATTTCACCAACCTCCTGTCGGCTGCTGTTGGCCCGCCGCGATGAGAAGCGACGGCGCAGCCGGAGTGATGTTATGGGTTACGACCGGCTCAGCGTTGCGCCGGGTAATCCGGCGCTGCGGCATCGCCATAGGCATCACCCGAGTTACATGTCCGGCGTCTGCATCTGTCATCTTCTCATCCCTCCTTCGCGGGCCCTCGCCAGAGAGCCGACAATCAGTTGTCTGCTGCGGCGGTCGGTACGATCTCGAACTGCCCGCATGTGCCGAAACGGTCATCCATGATGACGGCGGCGTGAAGCACGCCCCGTATCTGTTGCACCCATTCCAGCGCAGGCTGTATGTCATCAGGACGTTTGACGCGGTTGCAGAGTTCGGTAGCAGCCGCATCCGCCAGCGCCGTATCGCTACTGACGACTACGGCTGCGTCGGCCTTGCCGGTACTAAGCGAATGCCCGACCGTCGCTGAGGACGTACATACACCGTAGGTTCCCGGCGGGAGTCTGACGCCCACCTTGCCGCTGAGCGGCGAGCTACCGGCATGGATGCCGACGGTCCGCGGCGTGTCGGACTTGATGAATATGTCGCCGCCGTTCTCGACGATGACCTGCTCTGAGTTGTCCAGCAGGCTCGTACCGACGGCTTCTGCAACAGCGCCTGCACCGGCAGCCATGGGGCCGGTGCCGGGCTGCTCGCCGGCGTGATACATGGCTGCTATGAATTCGGGCAGGTTCGCGGCGAGAACATCGTCCGTACCAGGGAGCGGCAACGGCACGAGGCTGGTGAGGAACACAGAATGCCGGGCGATATGCGTCTGTAACTGCGCACGGGCCGTTTCGACGAGGCGACGTGCTTCGTCGCCCAAGTTGCTGTCGGCCAGAACCAGCAAATCTGTCTCCTCCACCGCGACCGTGAAGCTGACGAGGCCGGAGGCTCTGACAAGGTTTCTATAGCGGCGAGGCTGATACATCCTTTCAGCCGTCTCAGGTGCCAGAAGCGCCCGGCGCTGTCACCGGATAGACCGGTCAGCAGGCCGAGGCGCTGCACGGAGTTGCGTGTTGTGATATAGATGATACTCCGGTCAATCCGATATTTCAAGAGAGAGCCGTGGGGACATGAGTGCCGGGATGGCAGCTACCGGGCAGCCACGTGGGGATTGAGGAGACGTGGAGGAGGGCAAGCCGGGCGGCTCAGTATGCGCCTCGGCCGGCCAGCACGGCGGGGATGGTCTGGAGCAGCAGCTTCATGTCGAGCAGCAA
>JAUWOG010000722.1 GCA_030612305.1 Armatimonadota bacterium
GACAGGCAGGGGCCTTGCGTCTCTGCGGGCGTCGGGACTACGCGCGGGCGCCCAAGCATCCATAACGATCCGCAAACGACGAAGTGTTCGCAGACGTCCTTGAGGGCTTCGTAGAGTGCCGGAGAATCGCCCTGAACGATGTCAACGAGCACCTCCGGCTGCAGGTCCCGTATCACATCTGTCCATCCATCAGAGCCATAGACGAGTTTGACCTTGCGAACCGATGCCCAGATGTCATCATCCGGTACCGGTGTCCTCCCGGAGGCGATGACGGTCACGTCGTGGCCCGCCTCGACGAGCATTGCCGTCAGGTTCTTGCCGGTATGGCCGGTGCCACCAATAACAGACACTCTCATTTTACCTGCTCCTTTCGCGATACAACCGCAACGTCATGTCAACTATTTCGCCAGGCGACTTGCAGGGACCTTCTGCTGCCTCCTCCAACTGGGCTTCCTGGTAGCTACTCACCTTGGGGCCTGTCTGGTGCTGTCGAGTCTACGCGCCCCCGCAGAATTGTCACGGGAAAGAACAGGACTTCCCGGTAAGTGGTCTGTCTTGAGATGCCAGGAGCCGCAGCGATGCCTCGCATGACCCGCGAGTAGCTTGAGGCTGGCATCTCCCAGCTGGAAGCGCAGTTGCGCACCTGACCGCATCGGGCCGCGCCGGCTATGTCGCGTGCGGCAATCCATCCGGGCTGAAGGAGTACTCCGGCTCCCAGCCATACACACGGCGAGCGGCTTCCAGATCCCATCGGTGGGCCGAATCAGTCCCGACGATATGCACCAGGGCGTAGCCGGGCTCGGGTGTCTCCAGGGCGAGTCCAATGGCGCGGGTTACATCATCCACATGAATGCGTGTCGGCCCCGGCGTAGGCTGTTCCCCGGACGCGGGGTAGTAGACGTTCCCGAGCCAGGCGCCATCCGCCTCCGGGATGTAGATAGTCCCCAGCCGGAGAATCGCGACCGGCACGCCGAAGCTCTCATGAAACATGCGACAGACGTCCTCGCCGAATCCCTTGGTCATGCCGTACAGCCCGTTGCTGTAGTGGCGAGTGTCTGAAGTGATCATCGCGTCCGAGTGCAGGCCGTCAACCACGCTCACTGAGCTGATCTGGACGAACTGGCGCACGCCTGCCTCCCAGGCGGCCTGCAGCATATTGTGCGTACCCGTCACATGCACCTCCACCGTCCTGGCGGCGTAGCGCAGCGTCTCCTCGGGTTTGCAGGGCGGCCAGTCCACGATGGCCATGTGCACAACCGCCTCACACCGCTGCACGGCGGCGCGAACCGCATCGAGGTCTGTGACATCCAGGCGGATGAAACGGGGATCATCCAGTTCTGCCATGTCGCCCAGGAGCAGGTCGTGGTTCACCTCCAGTGCCGCGGTGAGGCTGCGCCCGAGCCGCCCCGAAGCCCCGGTGAGCAATACTCTCATCTCGTTGCTTCCCCCTGGAAGGTGTTGTCGCGGGATACCAAAGCCCTCCAGGAAAACAAACATGTCCCAGGGACATGGCACTATTGCTTGCTTGCAGCAGTCCGTATGAGATGATCGCAGTGCCGTTGCCTCCGGAGGGGCCGGCCGAACGCAGTGAGACCGGCCCGCCGCAAGCCGATACATAACAGGCATTTGCGCCAGTGAATACTAGTCGGGCCTGGACGTGTAGATCCTCACATTATCCACCATGGTGTCGGCGTACATATAGAGGCCTGCCATTTGCTGGTCGGCGCTCAGGATCGGCGCCGGATCGCGGCCCTCGACAATCGTGCTGCCATCAACCACAAGACGGAGTGCATCGCCGTCACGC
>JAUWOG010000546.1 GCA_030612305.1 Armatimonadota bacterium
TAGCGTATTATTTTTCTGGTACAGGGAACATCTGACCCCTGCTCCAAGCTGTTTTGGGCAGGGCGTATCATCAAAAAGGGGATTATGCAGGTCCGCTGCGCCAGGGCTTCACCGGCCTTGCGGGTCACCCGAGGAAATCAACCGGAGAGTTGACGGAAAACGCGCTGCGGGCAATGTAGGCCCACGCGGTCACGGCCCCTCAAACATAATAGCGCACTCAATGCCCAGTCAGCTTTCAGCCGCCGCGCGCAGGTCTAGCGGCGGCCCATCGCGAACCTTCCTGAGAGATGCCAGATCGCAGGAGGCCAAGGGAAATGAGCGACGCAAATGCACAATCAGACGCGCGGCCGCACTCGCCGGAGTGGGTGGTGATGGTGGTATCAAGCGACGCCGCCGGCAAGCCGAATGTGATGCCGGCGGGCTGGGGAATGCACTGCTCGGGCAGTCCGCACTACATGGCGGTCTCGATCGGCTACACGCGCTATACGTACGAGTGTATCCATGCTACGGGCGAATTCGTGTTCGCGTGGGCAGGCGAGGGGCAGGCCGATCTCGTCGAGCAGACGGGCAGCACTTCAGGCCGCGACATTGAGAAGTTCGAGGAGTTCGGTATCCCCTGCTCAGAGGCGGAAGTCATCGCTGTGCCGCTGCTGGACGGCGCTGCGTCGAACCTGGAGTGCAAAGTCGTGCATGAGTACGCGTCCGGCGACCACGCCATTTTCGTCGGCGAGGTCGTGGCGACGCACCAGCCGGACCCGCCGATCCGCAGGCTCTTCAACTTCAAGCGCGTCTATGTGGTTGCCGTCGCCGCCGCCGAATCCGACTGAGATGCGGGCATTGGCGGCTCACTGATAGTGCGCGAGTTGTGCCTTCGTGCAGCCGCTGAGCAGGTAGCCGAGCTTGACCTCATCGCCTTTTCTGTGGGTTGCGCCGAGGTCCACATTCAGCACCGCGTTCGTCTGGATTTCCGAATACCACTTGAGTTCCTGATCCTCCCCGAACGCGATTCTCACCGGCTCGTCGAACTTGATGAGGCATCCCTCGCCGCTCTCGGCACCGACCCATATCCCCGTGCAGTTGTCCTCCGAGCCGAGCACCTGCATCTCGAATCCGGGCTTGTTCTTGAGCAGCGGAATCTGCTCGGAGAGGGCCTCCACGGCCACGTCCTCGTCGAAAGTGACTGTCAGGTCCTCCTTCATACCCTCCGCGAGGAAGGTGTGCGTCCGCACCATGCTGACGGGCAGGTCGAAGAGCTTCGAGGTGACGCTGAGCGTGCCTGCGGCCTCATCCCACTCGTGCTGCACACTCCAGTAGTCGGGCCACTTGACCAGGCCGTCGCCGATTTCCGCGATGACCTGGTGGTTCATGTAGGCGGTGTAGTTCATCGAGCAGATGACGCTGCCGTACTGGGGCGTCCAGAAGAGCGAGAGGCCTCCGCCGGTGCGCGGCCAGTACTGGTCCGGCTTGAAGGTGATGCGCGGCTTGACCCATTCGTGGGCGGTGCGGCCGGTGTATGTCAGTGCGTAGTACGCCGGTCGGCGAATGGCGAAGAACTCGTCATTGATATTCTTCGTGAAAGTGTCCTCGCGCACGACCGGGAGCTTGCCGATCCTGTCCACCTTGTCCGGGTAGCTGAGCCAGCGGAGGTAAGCGCCGGTGTAGATTGCGCCGGCGGCGCCGCCCATGAGTCGGCCAGACGTGTACCACTCGGGGTCGTACTCGCGGTTGACCGCGCTCGTGATGGTCTCAGTCTCGCGCAGGATGTTGGCCTCGTCGGTCGGGTCGGCATCATATCGCCAGAGGCCCGCCTCGGGAAGGACCCCCGACATCATGGTGAGGCCGGCTCCGTACTGCGGATGCTGCCAGCCGTACTGGGTGCGATGGGAGAAGTTGCTCGCGCCCCAGATGTGGCCGTCCGGTTCCGGAGCGACGGTGTGGTTGAAGAACTCGTAGATGATGCGCAGGCCGTCTCTGGCCGCGTCGTCCTTGCTCCAGGCGTAGTACTGGGCTATCTCGGAGCAGGTGAGGCCCTGGTAGGTGCAGTCGGGCCCGTAGGCCTCCTCCTGGTAGCCGGTCTTCATGAAGGGGTTGAGTTCCGGGTCGCACATCATGAGGCAGTAGTCGTGGGCGAGCTTTGCGTAGTCGCCCTTTACTTCGCCGACTGCGGCCAGGGCATAGTAGGCGTTGAGCCAGTGCGCCGACTGATTCTCGCAGGACACACGGTAGAACGGGTAGCGGTCCAGAATGCGGCGGAAACCCTCCGTCCAGACAGCGCGCATCTCGGGTGAGACGGCCCCGGCGCAGAGGCCGTAGGGAAACGCATAATTCTGATTGGCCGGAAAGCCGGTAGAACTGGCGTAGGGGTCGGCGTCGCCTGCGCTGGCGTTCTTCAGCGTATCGTCCTCATGGATGCAGAGCAGGTCGGCGAAGGCGGCGAGTACGACACGGTTGAGCAGCTTCTCATCGCCGCCATAGGGATTGAGGCGCGCAGGGACGGCGTAGGCCGCGGCGAGATTGTTCGGGAAGCCGGTCTGGCTCATGGTGTAGTCGGGGAATGAGCACCACTTGTCCCAGCGCGGGCCCTTCTCCGCGAACTGCTTCCAGCGCTGCAGAGAGCCGAACCAGATGCTGTCAGGATCGAGGTTCTGGCTCTCGAGCGTGAACCGGACATGGCGCACCGCCCCATAGTTGGGGAAGAGGCCGGCATTGCGCACCGGCTCCTTGAGGAGTTCATCGAGCTTGGGCGCAAATGAGCGCTCGGCTTCACACTCCAGATCGGCAGGGGAGAAGCGACGCATGTAGTCCCATGCCTGCTTCTGGAACTTGTGCCAGACCTGCGTGCCGTCAGGGAGGAACTCGACGCTGCCACGGATGTTTCGGGCGGTAGCCTCA
>JAUWOG010000346.1 GCA_030612305.1 Armatimonadota bacterium
GCTCAGGCCGAGCCCCCCCACAATAGAGGCGACGGCAAAGCCAACGGTAAAGGCATTGATGAACGGGATTGACGGCCAGGATGCCTGTCCTCCAACGGCATGGAACATACGGCAACGGCATGGGGCAAGGGCAACGGCAAAGGCCGGCGTGGGGCACGAATCCAAGGACGCTGGGGATGACTCAGCCGCTCGGGGTGATGCGCAGGAGGGCGAGAAGAGCCGCGTGCCAGCCCATCATGCGAACGCCGACGACAATCGCCAGCACGCCGAAACACTTGCGCAAGGTCTCCGTCGGGAGTGCATTGGCCAGCGGTGCGCCCAGCCAGACGCTGCCGATGATCGCGCCCAGCAACATCGTCGCCGCAGTGTGCCAGCTCACATTGCCCAGCACGTCCGTATAGCCGATGTGGCGGGCGATGAGAAGCGGAATGGACAGGAGTATGATGGAGCCGACCATCGCGTAGGCGGCGATGGGGATGGAGAGCTTCCAATTGCCGGGCTCGCCGCCGAAATGGTAGCGCATGCATCCGGCCAGCGCCATCGGGACCATGAGCGCAAGGGCCGTGCCCTGGGCGAGCTTCTGGGGATTATCGCAGGTCTTGTCCCATAGGAAACTCAGCATGGGCACGACGATGATGCCGGCGCCGATGCCGAGGAGTGAAGACACGGTCCCGGCAGCGAGGCCGAGGACGCCGATCAGGCCGATGGTTTTCCAGGTCCAGCTCAAGTGGATCTACCCCCTGTCTGCCGGGTGCAGGAAGGCGCCCGGCAGTTGGTGGTGGCGGCGGTGTGGGTGGTGCGGATGAATGAGACTTGCGAACGCGCTGACGACCAGATTATAGCATACGTCACCGGCGGGCGACAGGAAAGCCCCAGCGGCGGTAGCATCTGGAATCGTGATGGTTTTGGAGGAAGTCAAGCGGCGGGTGGTCGTGCGGAGGGGCCGCATGGCATCGGGCTTGCGCAGCATGACTGATGCCATCCGGCCCACGCTCGGAAGCCATGCTTCCACCCATCAGCAGGTTTCATTGACGCAACTCCACGCCATTGCGGAATACCAGCCGTGGGCCGGATTCTCGGGGGAAGCTGCGCTTCCGCCTCGTATTCGGCCCCTCCGGAAGGCACACGGCAACGGCAACGACATGACGGCAAACGGCTGTATGCCAATGGGAACCGAGTAGTGTCATCACGGTTTTAGATGCTGCCCCCACCGGTCAGGTGAGGCAGCCGGTGGGCGCTGGAGGGTGCGGTGCGTGTGAGGTCCTCAGGCCCAGAAGATGGCCACTTGCGTCATGTTGAACTCGCCGGATAGTATCAGCGTCTCCCTGTCGTCGGCGACATGGATCTCATCGAGCTCGTCGCCTCTCACATCAACGTTGGCAATCCTCTTGCCGCGCGTCCTGAGCACAATCCTGTTGATGTGCTCCATCTCGTTGTCAATGGTGAGCAGGGCGCCTTCGTCCTTGATGGTGATGCTCCAGTCGAGCATCGCGAAGCCGCCGACGAAGACGAGCGGTCCGGAGATTGTGCCCGGCGTGTCCCACCATCGTTCTGGAGCGCCGCGCATCAGCCAGATGGTCTCCCCGTCGCGGTCGTCATAGGCCAGCGCCCATGCGAGCATCGTGGGTACGGTGAACTGACAGGGCGCGACCTGTCCAGCGCGTCTTCGCCGCGCCCCCTCCTCGGTCTTGATATCAACCTGCTCGTAGGCGACCTGCGTGCCCGCGTCCTGATGGTGGGCGAGGTGGGCGTACATGAGCAGGAGGTAGTCGTCAATCATGTCGAGCTCGAGGAGAGCGCGCGCGCAGTGGAGGACCGGCCAGTCGTCGAGGTGTTCCTTGAAGCGCGTGGTGCGGAGTAGCTCGCCGCGATGAGTGCGTCGCCACTCGATGCCCTTGCGCATGAGTTCCTCGGGCAGCTCACCCGAAGAGAGCATCTCGGGGAGGTAGCGGTAGTTGCAGTATGAGGAGTGCGCGTCGGCGACCATGTCGTCAATGGGTTCGAGCTGGGTCGGGCCGGGCGGGAGGAAATCGCCGTCGAAGGCCCCGACCGTACGGAGGCTTGCGATGATGTCGTCGTGATAGGCGTCCGCCTCTGCGAGGAGAGTGCGGCCCTCTTCCCGGGATGTGGCGAGGCCGCCGGCGAGGAGGACACGGCCCCATTCGCGGAGGCCTCTGCAGACCCACAGGTCGCCGGCGTAGTAGAACTGCTCCCATTGTGCCTCGTCTTTGTGGTAGTCGGCCTCAGGGAGGCCGGGGATGAGGCCGTGTCGGGGGTCGCCGGGCTCGTCGTAGAGTTCGAGAGAGCGTGTGCGGATGTCGAGGAGGCGTAGCCAGACAGGGCGGACCAGAGCGAGGTAATTTTTGATGAAGGCGATGTCACCGAGATCAGCCGCGACACGTGCAGCGAGCGAGAGAAGCTGGCCATGCTCAGCGACTGAGGGGCCGTAGTAATCGAGGGAGCCGTCGGCATTCACGTAGCGGGAGAGGTAGTAGATGATGCGGTCGGCTGCTTCCTCGATGTCGCCGGTAGCGAGGAGCGCTTCGACTGCGCTGATGGTCGTCGGGGGGAAGGAGTTGTGCATCTCCTTGTCATAGGAGCCCATGCCGTAGTGGGGTGCGACGCCTCGGAAGGTCAGGAGGCCGAGTTGAAGCGAGCGGCGCGCGGCCTCCTGTAGCTCGGGTTCGGGCACCTGGGCCGGCGCGGGGCAATATGTGTCGGCGACGGCTGCCAGCAACGCCTGGTAGAACTCCGTGGGCTGGACTTGCGACGCGTCCGGGCTACAGCGGAAGTACTCGAATTGCTCCTGGTCGGGAGCCTGCCTGCGCAGCCAGACGACGCACTCGCCGTGAGGGCCCGGCTGGACGAAGGCGAGCTGAGAGCCGCCGGATGCGGTGCGATGAGCAATGACGACGGCAGCGGTCGGAAGCGCGGCCATGCGACACGGGCTGTCCGGGTCCAGTGGCACCTCCCAGTAGCCCTCGATCTGTCCATCCTGGTTGATGACGGGCCGCTGCAGGATGCGGGCGTCGGCGAGGAAGGCGCGGTCCAGCAGCGGCGGCATCTGTGCGCGGACGGCGGCCAGGTCCGGCTCTCCGGCGGTGAGCACAACATCGGCCAGCAGGTCGTGGCGGCTGTCCATGATCTCGGCGAGCACATCATCGGCGAAATCGTCCCGGTACTGGTCGAAGACGCTCCAGTCGGGCATCGGGAGCCGGATGGCGGGGCGCTCGACCGGCCCCGCAGGCATGGCTCTGTCGAGGCCGCCGAAAGGGTAATCGAGATCGGCCAGGCCGGTCAGCATGTCACTAAGACTCTCATGCAGGTCGTCCAGATCGAAGTCCGGGAATGGGTCGGTGTCAGTGTGAGTGTGGATGAATTCCCCGAGGACAGGCCAGTCGGTCAGCTCGTTGTCCGTTGGCCCGAAAACGGCGATGGTCTGGTCGTCATCCAGCACTGCCAGGGGAGCTTCGGGATCGGCGACGAGGACGCGAAATCCCTCGATATCACCGCCGGGAAGAAGCGGGTACTCCTGGCCGGCAGATTCGAGCCGGAGCTCGTCTCCGTCCACGATGAGCAGGCAAAGGGCGATGTCCATTTGTAGTTCCCCCGCGGCAGGGCTTGTGGTGAGGTGAGCAGCGACCGGTAGTTCGCGCGGTCCGCCGCCATCACCTTCCAGCGAAGCAACAACGGGAGGTGCGGGCGGCGGAGGCGGCGAATTGTGGTGCGCCTCCAGGGAGAAACACGTAACGTGGAAAGGGATGTTGACAAATGGCCTCAGCACTGCATGTCGGAGCCGCAACAAGCAACATAACGCCGAAGCTGGGCGCGCACATGGCCGGGTCTTTCAGCGACCGCCTCGCTGATGACGTGCATGATGAGCTTCATGCGAAAGCCATCGTGCTGGAGAATGAGGAGACGGCGATAGCGATAGTGGTCCTCGACCTGATCGTGATACTGAAGGAGGATGCGGATATCCTGAAGGCGCGGGCGTCGGAGTTGAGCGGCATTCCGGCGGAGAATATCTTCGTGTCGGCGACGCACACACATACCGGGCCTGCGCCGTGCGGTCTGCTGGGCGCGCCGCGTGATGAGGAGTACATGGCATGGCTGCCGGAGCACGCGGCGGATGCGGTGAAGCTGGCGCAGCATCGGCTGCAGCCGGC
>JAUWOG010000085.1 GCA_030612305.1 Armatimonadota bacterium
TGCAAGTCCGCGCCAGAGACATGGAGGCGGAGCTGCTCGCCCGCGAGTTCGGCAAAGACATCTGCTTTCATGGCTCGATAGACACGCAGCAGACGCTCCCGTTCGGCACGGTGACAGATGTGCAGGCTGAGGTGCGGTCACGGCTTGAGCTGTTTCCCGATGGCGGCTTCATCTGCGGCCCCAGCCAGGAGTTCATGGAGGACATCTCCACCGAGAACATCCTCGCCGTCTATGAAGCCGCCGGAGCGTACACACCTCCTGTTGAGTAGGCGGTTGCAGCGGGGCCGCGTGCATGTTCTCAGTGCAGGAGTCAGACACGCGGACAGGGAAACAACAGCGCGGAAGCTACCAAGCCGGCATTGATGAAGCGATGAGGCACCAAGGTGGCAACACGATGTCAGACAGGGCGCTGAAGGCGGCGGTAGTCGGCGCAGGCATCTACGGCGGCGTCCATGCGCGGGCCTGGCAGCGCGACCCGCGCGTGGAGTTGGCCCGCATCTGGAGCCGGAGCGAAGAACGCGCACATGCCGCCGGTAACGAATTCAGCGTACCGCATACGACGAGCCTCGAACAGGTCGCCGACGATGAGCAGATAGACATTGTCAGTATCGCCACGCCGGACTTCGCGCATACTGAGGCGGCGCTGATGATGCTTGCGGCGGGCAAGCACGTGCTTGTCGAGAAGCCGTTGGCGATGTCCGGCGGCGAGTGCGAGCAGATCCTGGCTGCACGCGACAGAGCCGGCGTCAAGCTCATGGTCAATTTCCACAACCGCTGGTATCCGCCCATCGCGGCCGCTAAAGAGACCATCCTCGAGGGCAAGATCGGCCGGCCGGTCCTCTGCTATGCGCGCCTCAGTGACCAGATCGTCGTGCCCACCGAGTGGCTGACTTGGGCCGCGCGCAGCGGGCCGGAATGGTTCCTCTTCCCGCATCTCGTGGACATCGTGAGATGGCTCCTCGATGCTGAGGTGGACAGGGCCTTTGCCTCGGCGCGGCGCGGCGTACTCCAGGCACAGGGCATTGACTGCTACGACGCCGTGCAGGCACAGCTTCAAATGGGCGAGGCTCTGGTGACGCTGGAATCGTCGTGGATACTGCCACCGGCATGGCGCAGCGTGATTGACTTCCGCATCGAGATACTCGGCGAGACTGGCAAGCTGTCCATCGAGGCGGACAAAGAAGGCCTCGAGGTGGTTACCGCCGATCGCTACGAGACGCCCTTCATTCTCGATCCCACCACCACCGAGATATTGCCGTTCGTGCATTTCGTAGACTGCGTCCTCAATGACACTGAGCCGACATGCAGCGGGGAAGACGGCCTCGCGGTAACACGCGTCATCGAGAGCATCGTCGCATCGGTCGAGGATGGGCTGCCTCACAACGTATGACTGACGCCGGCTGCAACCACATCAATGGAGGCGAAGAAACATGCAGTATCGGAAGTTTGGCGACACGGACATGGAGGTATCCGTGGTCGGCTTCGGTTGCTGGCAGATCGGAGGCTACTACTGGGGTCACGTGGACCAGGGAGAATGGATTGACTCAGTCCACCGGGCGCTTGACCTCGGCATCACATTCTTTGATACCGCCGATTTCTACGGCTTCGGGCGTTCGGAGCAGGTGCTGGCAGAGGCGCTCGGGGATCGGAGCGACGATGTCATCATCGCCACCAAAGTCGGGTTGGTGAGCCGCGGCGGCAGGCAGGATTTCGGCGCTGATGACCTGCCGGCCCTCGAGGACCACATCGAAAAGGACCTCAGTCGCACCCACATCATCGAGGCCGCCGAGGCCAGTCTTCGCAGGTTGAAGCGGGACGTCATAGACCTCTACCTGCTGCACTGGCCTGATCAGGCGACGCCTGTGGAAGAGACGATGGGAGCAATGGCGGAGCTTGTCGAGGCGGGCAAGGTGCGCGAAGTCGGCTGCTGCAACTTCTCGGCCGCAGAGATGCACGAGGCGAACCGATCGTATCATCTGGCCGCCCATCAGTTCCCTTACAGCTTGCTCGACCGGACGGCCGAGCAGGAGCTTCTGCCTGCATGTCAGGCAGCCGGCATCGGCGGCATAGCCTACTGGACGCTCTTCAAGGGCCTGCTGACGGGCAAGTACACGCAGCACTCGGCTTTTGGCGTGGATGATTGGCGCCACTTCGATCCGGCTTTTCAGGGCGAGCCATTTCGCAAGAGCCTGGCTATCGTGGCCGACTTGAAGCGCGTGGCCGTTGATGAGGGGCTCAGCCCCGCGCAGTTGGCGATAGCGTGGGTGCTCCACCAGCCGGGCGTTACTACTGCCATAGTCGGGGCTAAGTGGCCGCAGCATGTCGAGACCAACGTCGGAGCCGCCGAGGCAGTCCTCTCCAACGACGCACTGAAGAGGATAGACGAGATACTGCAGGAGAGCCGCGCATGATCATAGACGCCCACGCACACATCGGCAGGTTCAACTCCTGGCCGCTGGCGAAGGCGAGGCCGGAGGACATAGTCGGGATTCTGCAGCGCGAAGGCATTGACTACGCAGTTACAAGCTCGGCCCGCGCCATTTGCTATGACTGCCCTGAGGGCAATGCGGAACTGCTTGAGGCTGCCGCGCGCTACGCACAAATAATCCCACTGCTGTGCGTGAACCCCCGGCGGCGTGAGGAGGCGTTTGCCGAGCTGGCCGACTGGCGGTCGCGCGGCTTTGTCGGCCTCAAGCTTCACCCCACCGTGCATGAATACTCACTGGCCTCGCCGGCCGCCGATGAGGTCCTCGGCTTCTGCGAGGAGGCCGGGATGGCTGTCCTCACTCACAGTGCGGAGGAAGACCCCGGCTGCGATGCGGAGGCAATAGCAACAGTCGCCGCGCGGCATCCGGAGCTGATACTCATCGTCGGCCATGCGTGTCTGTTCTCTTCGCGACAGGTGGTCGAAGTGGCGGAGCGACATCCGAACGTATATCTGGAGCTCTCCGTGAATTACGAGGCAGGCAAGCTGGAGGACACTATCGAACGACTCGGCTGCGACCGGCTACTTTTCGGCTCCGACGTGCCCCTCCACAACCCCAGCGTCATGCTGCAGCGTATCCGTGTTGCCGGCTTGCCGGAGCAGGATGAGGAGATGATACTCTGCGACAACGCGCGGAGGCTATATGGGCTATCCATCTAACCTCACCGCCTACCTCGCCGCGTAGGTCAGGCTTCCAGCCGGACGAATTCGCGTGAGTTCAGCGTCAATACAATACGTCTCAAGCAGGAGGTTTTCACATCATGGGCTTCGACAAATCAAAGGAATTATTTGAGCGAGCCCAGGGAGCACTCGCCGGCGGGGTCGGGGCGCAGGTCCGTTCCTTTTCGCTGCCGACGCCGATCTATTTCGAGCGAGGTGAGGGCAGCAAGCTCTATGACGTGGATGGCAATGAGTACATAGACTATCTGCTGGGATACGGGCCGCTGATTCTCGGCCATTGCCCGGAGTCGGTTGTGGAGGCGGTAAGGGCGCAACTCGATTCCGGCACGCTTTTCGGCTCCCCGCATGAGACGATTGTCGAGCTGGCCGAGAAGCTTGTTGAAATCGTCCCATGTTACGAGCTGGTGCGCTTCAGCAACACCGGCTCCGAGGCGGTGCAGGCAGTGCAGCGACTCGCGCGGGGCTTCACCGGCAAGCCGAAGATACTCAAGTTCGAGGGCCACTATCATGGCTGGTATGACAATATCTACATCAGCCACCTGCCCGAAGCGCTGTCCATGATCGGGCTCGAGAACGACCCGTGGCCGGTGCTTGGCACGCCCGGCCAGCCGCAAAGCGTGCTCCAGGACATCGTCGTCCTCGGTTGGAATGACCTCGAAATCGTCGAGA
Organism: Armatimonadota bacterium; assembly: GCA_030612305.1. Lineage (GTDB taxonomy): Bacteria > Armatimonadota > Zipacnadia > Zipacnadales > UBA11051 > UBA11051. The sequence continues at coordinate 3,836 of JAUWOG010000085.1, forward strand.
GGACGTTGAGGACCCGCGGTCACGAGATCGCGGCCATCATTACCGAGCCGATTATGAGCAACTGCGGCGTCATCCCACCCAATGCCGGCTATCTCGAAGGCCTGCGCGAATTGACGCAGAAGTACGATGTCCTGCTCATCTTCGATGAGGTCATCACCGGCTTCCGGCCTTGTCTGGGTGGCGCTCAGGAATACTACGGTGTGACGCCGGACCTGGCCATCTTCGCCAAGGCACTCGGTGGCGGCTATCCGATAATAAGTTGGGGTGGGCGCCGCGACATCATGGACTTCATCGCTCAGCGCAAGGTCGTCCACGCCGGCACCTTCAATGCCAATCCCCTCTGCGCGACGGCGGCACTGGCAACCGTGACGGAACTGGCCCGCGACAACGGGGCTGTCTATGCTCGGATGACGGCGCTGACTGACTCGCTGAAAGCCGGCATCGCCGAGAGCGCGGCGGCTCACGGCATCCCGATCCGTCTCCAGGGCATCGGCCCGTTCTTCGGTCTCTCCTTCCGCGACCCCGATGTGCCGATTACCAACTACCGCGAAGCTCATGGCGAGAGCCCACTGTATCCGCAGTTCCGCCTGGCGCTGCTCGAGCGCGGCGTCCACATCTTCCCCACCGAGAAGGGCCTGTGGTATCTCTCGGCCGCGCACACCGAAAATGACATCAGCCGCACGATTGCGGCAATTGACGAGGCCTTTGCAGCACTCAGCAAATGACGCGACTCATTCGTCCGATGAACACCAACTGTCCACTCAGGAGGCAATATCATGAACCCGTATCTCCTCGTTGCAGCCGTACTGATATGCACAGCCCTGCCGATCGTAGCGCAAGAGCCTGAGCATCCGCCGGTGGACCAGGAGCTTCCCGACGAGGAAGTCCTTCGCCTGGTGAGGCTTGACTACCCCGGCCTGGCGGATTTCGCCGTCGCGATGAAGGCCAATGACCTCAGCAAGGCTCACGGACTCCTGGCTCAGCATTTCGCAACCCGTGAGCAGCCCTTCGTGCCGGAGGCCAAGTTTCCCGGCATCTCAGAGAGCAACTCGATGGTGAGACTCAGGAGAGGCAGTAAGGAGCACGCCGACGAGAAGATACTCAAGCACATCTTCACCCAGGGCAACAATGACAAGGGTGTATCCGAGACTTATCAGTTGGACCCGGTGATCAAGTGGATCGAGAATCCGAGTGAATGTCTCACCTGGAACCTCTACCTCAATCAACTCAACATGCTCCCGCAACTGGCCTACATCTATCGCGAGACCGGTGATGAGAAGTACGCAGTCGAGGCCGGCAACATGATCACAAGCTGGGTCGAGCAGATGTGGCGCGGCTACTGCTACATCCGCGACGGCAAGATAGTCAATTCCGGAATGGAGGTCCGCAACCGGCTGTGCAATTGCATCGCTACCTACGAGGTCATCCGCAAGTCCCCATCTCTGACCCCCGAAATGCACATGGCGTTCTGGAAGGTCTTCATTTCCCACGCCCGCGCCCTGATGACATATACCGGCGTCTCCTATCCGGGCCTGATTGCTGTGGCTGTCATGTTCCCGGAGTTCGAGGAGGCGTCGGACTGGCTCGCACAAGGCGAGAAGTCCCTGCGCAATAGCCTTGTCGAGCGCGTCACCCCGGAGGGCGCATGGGACACCCACTCCATCTCCTATCAGAATGTCCCCACACCCTGGGCGATGCGCTGCCTGGAATTCCTTGAAGCAAATCCCGAGAGTGGCGACTTCACCGAACTCGCCAAAACGATCAAGACCCAAACCGGCAAGATGATGCGCATCATGCTGTGGCTGGCTATGCCTAACGGGGGGCGGCCGAATATCGGCGATTCCTACGGCCGGGCTGATTGGGGCCCGAGCATAGGATCGGTGCTGACATCATACATATACGGTCAACTCACGCCCGAGCAGCAGGAACGGGTCAATGCCATAGGGAGCATATATGACCGCGCGAAGGCAGCCCTGGCACTCTACGAGGGGCACGATGGCCCACAACCAGAAACGACTTCCATCGGTTGTCCTGGCACCGGCTACTACGCCATGCGCAGCGGTTGGGAGACCGCGAAGGCCAGATACCTCTACTTCGACCTCTCGCCTCAGGCTCTCGGACATGCTCACTATGACGCATGTCACTTTGACCTCTACGCCTACGGCAAGCCTCTGTTGTGTGATACCGGCGACTACTTCCTGGGCTGGGGTTACCGCACCGCCCTGCACAACAATGTCGAGGTTGATGAGAAGATGTCGCGCTGGGGCACGCAGGTAATGCCCTGCGAATGGCTCACCACCAAGGGCTTTGACTTCGCGGATGGCGCTCATGCCGGTTTCCCGGACATTGACATCATTCAGCGCCGAAAGATACTCTTCGCCAAGGGCAGCCCGGACGGAATGGCCGACTACTGGATCCTCTGCGACCTGCTCAATGGCACCGGCAGCCACAAGTACGAGCAGTTCTTCCATTTCGCAGGCCCCACGCAGTTCGATGGCGCTGAGGCCGTCCTCGATGACGCGACCCTGGCCGCTTCATCAACGCACAGTGACACCGCCAACGTCCAGGTCATTCCCGCCTATACCGACGGGATGGTGGCCGCCTTGGTCGAAGCGCAAGAAACCGAAATGCTCAAGAAGGATTGCATGACCCGGCCGGCGATGCTTGGATGGATCGTCACTGGCGGCACCTTCCAGCGCACCAGGTCCGCCGTCGCCGTCTATACCCGTGAAGGCGATGCGCCGGTCAGTTTCTACGACGTGCTCTTCCCAACGCCTGAAAATGCGACCGCGCAGGTCAGTGCCAATACCTTGCCGGTGACCGCAAACGGAGGCGAGCTTGGCCCGACCCAGGCAGCCGGCATCCGCATCAACTGCATGTTGGATCGCTGCGCCCACGACCCGGGGTCCATAGAGACGAACCCCGGCGAGAATCTGGCCGCCGCCATGGACGCTTCCATAGAGATCATTGAGGGCGAAGACATCAGCTTTAGTGGCGGTGCCGGGAAACTCCTCACCGACGGCAACCTCGGCGTCACTGAGATGGGTACGGCGGCGAGTTCCACTCCATACACACCGGGCAAGCTCCTGGTTGGTCGCTTCGGCGTTGATTTCGGCAAGCCGACGGAACTCAACACGCTCGTCGCTCATCACGGCACCTTCAATGGTAGCGGCATCATCTATCCGCCGACCGAGATGACCATTCAGTACTGGGACGGCGAGAAGTGGCAGGATGTCGCCAACGCCGAGACAACCCGCTGGCCCGACACTGCGACCAGCACTTCCTTCGACACGGTAACCACGAACCGCATCTGCGTGCGCGTCGAGCGGCCGGATGGCGGCCGCCTGGCAATGCGCGAGATCGAGGCTTACCAGGGCACTGACGAAGAGAGGAACCGCGTGGCAGCTATGCTAGCCGAAAGGGCCGTCACCACCTGGACCGACTACTTCCTCATCTCTCACGAGGGCCCCGGCAGGAGGGAGTACGGTGACTTCCTCTTCGATGGCGAGCTGGCGTTGATCCGCTGCGACGCCGAGGGCAAGGTCGTCCAGGCCTCAGTCAAGAGCGGCTCCGTCCTCGGACAGGGCGACCAACTGGTCTTCGCCGCGCCGAATCCACTGGACTATCTGACCGCCCGCTGGGACGGGGACACAATCTCTGTTGAGTGCCTGTCGGCCGATGGTCTGCAACTGCTTGCCCAAGACGCCCGCAAGGTCCTGCATAACGGGAAGCCCCTGGCCGCTTCCTACAAAGACGGCGTGCTCACAGTCGCCTCCGCCGCGACGACCGCAGGGCCGAAGATCACGGAAGCCGCCGTCAAACTGGAGCCGCCGCAGGAGGGCTTGCACGGTGCCCAACCATGGGCGATCGTCGCATGGAAGACGGATACCCCCGCCACTACGCAAGTCGAGTTCCGGACTGACGACGACCTCCTTCGGCGCACGCCTCTGGACACGCAACTGGTCACAGACCACGAGGCGAGGGTCGAGTTCCTGCGTCCTGACCGGGAATACGAGTTCAGAGTGCTCTCATCGGACGCCTCAGGCCGGCGCGCAGAGGCGACAGCCAAGTAACCTTGCGCGCTTGTTGATGCCTGTCTCATCGGCAAACGGGGCCCTTTTCGGGGCCCCGTTTTCGTGTCCGAAAGCCATCTATTCCACATGCTCGGACAACTTCACCGGGGCATATTGCCGGTGACGAGAAAGAAAGATGCGAGAATTTCTCTCCCTGGCATTGACAGCCGTTTTGTGGATGTGCTATCCTGCGTATGGTTTTCTACGGATACCTACGGAAATTTGCGGATGCTGGCGGAAACAGCCTC
>JAUWOG010000439.1 GCA_030612305.1 Armatimonadota bacterium
GTGTCTTTGCCTCGGCCAGATAGGGGACGCCCCCCAGGCCGAACTGGAAATTGTGGTTGAGCATGATGCGATCTCCTCCCGAAAAGTCGTTGCCGCTAGTTGTTGACAGCACACGATGGTAACGCCCCGGTGTTGTTTGGCCGGGCAACATTGAGCTTCGCCAGTCGCACCATTGCCACCTGCACAGCGGCATTAGACAAACCACCTGCAATGTGGCATAATTGGGGCTGCTGCACCGCTTGGCGGCCCTTGTGCGAAGCAAAGCCCGGAAGGGTGGGATAGGCATGGCACAGCAGCATGAGCCCGTCGAACTGCTAATCTGCTTCGTTGATATCGGCGGATGGTTGCGGGCCACCGAGCAGAAAAGCCGCGACGAGGTCTTCGATCTGCTGACAGGCTTCTATGAGCAGGTGGTGCCGATCGCCGAGGAGTACGGCGGGCGATTGGTGAAGCTCATGGGCGATGCCGCGTTGATCGTATGGCAGGCGGAGGAGGCCGCCGGTGCGATCGAGGGTGCGCGTGCGATGCTCGCCGCATTCGATGCGCTGGTGGCGGAGTCAATCCGCCATGCGGAGGTCTCGCTCAGTGAGCCGCTGAACCTGCATGTGGCTATGGCTTCAGGACCTGTTATCGCCACGGAGATGGGGCCGCCGTCAATCCGGCGCTTCGATGTCATCGGCGATGCGGTCAACAATGCGGCCCTGATGCTGCGGTACTGCGATTTCACCATCACACAAGCAGTAGCCGCTGCCGCAGGTGACGCTGACCTGTCGGGCATTGACATCGTCGAGAGCTAGACAGCCGAGCACCGGCACGTAACGCACCCCGATACTGCAGCCAGTACCGTGGGGTCATTGTGACCCCGGAGTCGTCAGAGCGAGGCGCGATCGGCCAGTATTGCCGGTCGCAGTTTCCTGTGGCAGAACAATTAATCCGCTGGAATCAGGAGTATGGACTATGCCCAAGCACATTGATGTACTACCGCATTTTCAGCGCGGGATGATAGAGATCCCGCCGATCCCACAGTTCGTCTATACGGGCGACCTGAAGAGCGAACTCGCCGGCGGCCTCAGTGCATCCGAGGCCGTCACGATGTATGACCACATGCTGCATATCCGCAACTTCGAGGAGACGATAGTGCAGCTCAAGAACGGCCGATATAAGCCGCTGGGTGACTTCAGGTTCATCGGGGCCACGCACCTGTCCATCGGGCAGGAAGCGGTGGCCGTCGGGGCCATGTCGGCTCTTGCCCCCGACGACTACATCACCTCGACGCACCGGGGTCACGGGCACTCGATCGCCAAGGGCGCGTTTGCACTCGAGCGGAGGACCGTCGAGGACTGGCTAGCATTCCTTGGCGATGCGGCCGCCAACTACGAGTTCGACGAGGATGATGCGGAATCCGTGCGTGACGCGGCGCTTCAGGAGCATCTGTTCCGGACAATGGCGGAGCTGTTCGGCAAGGAAGAGGGCTACTGCCGTGGTCGTGGCGGAGGTATGCACATCGCCGACTTCAACGTCGGGCACCTGGGGGCCAATGCCATCGTCGGCGGCTCGTACGCGATGGCTACGGGCGCAGCGATGGCCTCAGAGAAGCTGGGTGAGGGCAAGGTCTGTCTGTGTCTCGTCGGAGACGGCGCGACGAACAACGGTATCGCCCATGAGTCATACAACTTCGCGACCATGGCGCAATTTGAGAATGGTTGTCCGGTCATCTATCTGATCGAGAATAACCAGTATGGAATGACCGGCCAGCAGGTGGGGGAAGTGACGGGCGTTCAGCGCCTGGCCCGGCGTGGTGCCGGCTACAATCATGTGAACATGCACGCCGAGGTCGTCAGTGGCATGGACCCGCTGGCGGTGCGGGATGCGGTGACGCGCGCGGCTGAAAAATGCCGCAACGGGGAGGGCCCCGTGCTGCTGGAGTGTCTCACGTATCGTTATAAGGGCCACTCGCTTTCGGACAATTGTGAGGCCTATCGCAGCGACGAGGAAGAAGCGGCGTGGATGGCAAAGGACCCGCTGAAGACCTTCCCGGTACAGCTCATCGAGAACGCGATACTCGATGAAGAGGGCGTGAAGGCACACCAGGAAGCCGCGGCGGCCAGAGTCGAGAAGGCAGCGGTCATGGCCGGCGCGGCCACGGACCCCGATCCGAGCAGCATATACGAGGGGCTCTACGCCGACACGACTTCCGAGGAGATCAGTGATGAGTGGAGAACGCCGGCTGAGGAATTGACCGGTGAGCCTGCGAAGGCCCGCCGCGATGGGCAGGGACGGATCCTGGCTCGTCACGCCGTGGCCGAGGCGCTGATGGAGGAGATGCTGCGTGACAGGCGCGTGATTCTGTACGGCGAAGATGTGGCCGACTATGGCGGGGCCTTCGGGGCGACCAGAGGCCTCATCGAGATATTCGGCCGGGAGAGGGTCTTCAATGCCGCAATATCGGAGGCCGCGATCTGTGGCACGGCTGCGGGAGCCTCAATGGCCGGCATGAGACCAGTGGCCGAGATCATGTATATTGACTTCGTGACGATGGCGATGGACCAGATCGGGAATCAGGCGGCCAAGAACCGCTACATGTTCGGCGGCAAAGCGACGCTGCCGATGGTGATCCGCACGACAGTCGGCGGTGGCAAGGGGTATGCCGGACAGCACTCGCAGAGCCTGGAAGCCATTGTGACGATGTTTCCCGGGTTGAAGGTCGTCGCGCCCTCGTCAGCTCACGATCTCAAGGGCCTGCTGAAAAGCGCCATCCGCGATGACAATCCGGTCGTCTTCATCGAGCACCAGCATCTGTACACCTCGAAGGACCCGGTGCCGGAAGAGGAGTACACGATCCCGCTCGGGGTCGGCAACATCACGCGCGAGGGCGATGATATTACCGTGGTGGCCTACTCATTCATGCGCCTGGTCGCCGAAGAAGCGGCGCAGATGGCTGAAGCGGAAGGCATCTCCGTCGAGATAGTTGACCCGCGCACACTCCTGCCGCTGGATACCGAGCTCATCAACAAATCGGTGCGCAAGACGGGGCTGCTGCTGTGCGTGAACCAGGCCCCGTCAATCGGCTGCTACAGCGAGCACATTGCCTACAAGGCGCAGGAGGCCTGCTTCGAGGTGCTGAAGAAGCCAGTGCGGATCGTGGCGGCTCATGACGTCCCGCCGCCGATGGCGGAACCGCTGGAGAATGAGAACCTCCCCTCGCCAGAGAAGATACTGAGGAATATCAAGGAGCTGGTGGGGAGGTAAACGGCGAACGGCCTGGGGAGGTGAACGGCTAACGTCCTGGGGAAAACCGTTTTGTAAAACGGTTGTTCCCCAGACCCCTTTCCCAAAACTTTAAGCAAAACGACACAGCTATCTCCGCCCGTGGCAGGTTTCCTCCGCCGCGGGCGGAATTGCTTCGTGCAAGAACAGAGAGTTGATCACTGTTATCGATTGTGGAAGCCGTTGCCGTATTATTTATATCAACTGCGAGAACAAGTGATGCAATGATTAGGGTCTT
>JAUWOG010000495.1 GCA_030612305.1 Armatimonadota bacterium
AAAACCAGCTTGTACATGTCCGCATCGTACAGAATCACCGACCCGGCCTCTGCTCCCACGCAGTCCAGGGACACATCCAACGCCTTCTGCACGAGTTCGGCAACCATCGTCACCTGAGACAGCGCCGCGCTGATGACCCGCACCGCCTCGATCTGCGCGTCTCGCTCCTCAAGCTCCCGCGTCAACTCATCCACCGTCTGTTCGCTTTGCTCGCCCATCGCCACTTCACCTCCAACACACGATTGCATCGCTTCAGACAGCCGTCTTTTCAGCTCACCACGAGTGACCGACTACCCCTGCGCCGCCCCTCCGACCATCCTCTCCCGGATGCGCTTCCCCGCTACCGCGACAGCATCACCCCGACTTCCTCCGCACGCGCCCGCTCATGGATCAACTGCGCAGTCACCGCATCATCCACCGCGATTCCCATCAGTATTGACATCGTCCGCTCGTCCGCGCTCTCGCGGCCGGGCTTCTTACCGGCCACGATCTCGCCCAGGTCCGCGTAAGGCTTCGGCACATCGGCGAAGTATCCCTTTGACCGGTAGTAATCCATCTGCCCGTGGTCGTCGGTTATCAGCTTGTCTCCCTTCGCCGCCAGCGCGCCCTCCCAGGCTCCCATGTAGTCCACCGGCGCCGCCATCGCTCCCGCCTTCAGCCATTCCTCCCTCAGATACGGCGTCGGCTCTTTCGGGCTTGGCCCGGCAGTCACCACTACGTCCACTCCTTCCACAGCCTCCCGAGGCCCACTCACCGGCACAACTTCGAACCCGCATTTCCCCTCCATTTCCTTCACAAACGCTGCCAGTGCCTCCGCCGACACGTCATAGCACCGCAACTGCTTGATCCCCGGATAGTGTGTGTGCATCGCCAGAGCACTGCTGCGCCCTTGCACCCCGCAGCCAATGACCGCCACTGTTTCCGCACACTCCGGCCCCAGGTACTTCATCGCCACCGCGTTCGCCGCCCCCGTTCGCATCATCGTCACCCAGCCCGCATCCATGATGCAGACCGGAAACTGCGTCTCCGCATCATTGAGCACGATGAGGCCCGATATGTTCGGCAGGCCTCGCTTCAGGTTGTCCTCATTGCCCCCCACCCACTTGACTCCTGCGATGTCCATGCCTCCGACGTATGCCGGCATCGCATGGAGGAACGTCTCGCCGGGCCGCGCATGAATCGCTGTCTTCGGAGGCATCTGCGTCTGCCCCATCCCCTTCAGCCTGAAGCCCTCCTCGACGACCTCGATGACTTCCGCCATCGAGATGGCCAGACCCTCCACGTCAGCCCGGCTCAGGTAGCGTATGTCCATTCCTATTGCTCTTCCTCGGCCGCATCGCCCGGGCCGGCCGTGGTCCGTATCCGAGGCGCGAACTTCGCAGCCGTCTTGAACGCCTGTTCCGCTTTCTCCGTCTCGCCCATGTCCTCGAGGATCTTGCCCAGACGATACCAGATCCGGTAGTTCTGGGGGTGATCCAGCGCGACCTTGTTCATCTCTTTCGCCGCATCAAGCTTCTCACCCAGTTTGAAAAGCGCCCATGCCGCCGCCGAAGCCGCATTCCCGTCTCCCGGCTCGAGGCTGTCCGATATCGCCGCCCACTCCCGCGCCTGCTCCAGTTCCGCCTTCGTCACGCCCTTCTTACCGATGTACAATTGCGCCAGCCGCATGTGCGCCAGCGCGTGTTCGGGGTCTATCCTGATCGCCGCACGGTACTGCTCCTCGGCCAGCTTTCGCTCGTTCTGTTCGATGTAGATGTCCCCCAGCGCAAAGTGCGGCGTCCCATCCTCCGGGTTCGATTCGATCGCCTTCTTCGCCACCTCAACCGCCTTCGGCCACTCCTTCTGAATGCTGTAAGCGGCAGCCAGATTCAGCCACCCCAGCGTGTACTCCGGATGCTTCTGCATCGTCCGCTCGAGCATTGTCGTCGCGTCCCTGATGCGCCCCAGCCGCAAGAACAGCCGCCCCTTCAGTTCCATCGGCTCGACTGCCTCCGGCCGCTGTCCCAGCGCCAGATTCACCCAGTCCAGCGCCTCCACCTCATTGCGCAGTTTCGCATTCGTCCGGGCCAGCCCCAGCAGAACATCGTAGTCATCACAATCAATGCTGTGTGCTCGCTTGAAGGTCACGAAGGCGTCGTTGAATTCTGCCGCCTCGAACTGCGCCTCAGCCTCGGCCTTCAGCCCCTCCAGCGTCTCGGCCGAAGATGCAGACAGGCCATCGTCCGACGAAGTCGTCCCCGGTTTCCCCCGGCAGCCGGTCACGCTCAAGCTCGCAATGATGCACCCGCAGGCTACAATGGCGGCGAGACGCACGACAAGCGCCCGCCCTCCTTTGACCTCCGCACGAAGACTCCCGTCAGTTCCTCTAGCCATACGTTGGATTCTCCGTTTCTCGCAGCACAGCTACTCAGACCCGTCGTCCTGGCTCGCATATTCACACGCTGTTCTCACAGGACAATGCGCGCACCACGGCCCTCTGCAGTGCCCGAAGTCACCCGCACGAAGCTCCTCGAGTAGCTTGTCCGTCTCCTCCATCGCCACCTGCGTCGTGCTCTCGACAGGCACCCCCGTCGCCTCACCCGCACTCAGATACACCAGCGTCGCCTCAGCCGGCAGTCGTCCTCGATTTCGCCGCAGCGCCTCACAGTATAACCCGATCTGGAATTCATAGCGTGAGAGCCCCTGCTCCGCTCTCGGGCCGCCCGTCTTATAGTCCACAACGTGTACCCGCTTCTCGCCCATCTCTGCAAGCGCATCAACCTTGCCTTCGATTACCACGCCGTCAATGGTGAAAGAGACGGGCACCTCCGAACGCAGATGCTCGGCAGTATCTACTATCTTACCATAAGTCGGCGTTCTCAGGTAGCCCTCCACCCACGTATGCACTTCCGCTCTCTGAGCTCTTGTGAGCTTGCCGCCGATTTCAGGTGACCTGTCGGCGATCTTCATTGCCCCGGCCAGGGCCTCGATGCCGCGCCTCCCGATGACCTCCAGCACCCGGTGCGCGAACGTACCGACAACCGTTTCAGCGGCCCCCTCCTCGAGCTGTCCCAGTCCCCACTGCGCATCCATCCTGGGCATTCCCTTGATGAACTCCAACTCGTAGGCCAGCCGGCAGCGCCGGTACAGCGCCAGCGACGTCACCGTAAGCGCCTCG
>JAUWOG010000713.1 GCA_030612305.1 Armatimonadota bacterium
CAGGCTGGCATCATCGTCAAAGCAATCCCAGCCGTGGATGTCGCCTTTCGTCGGTTTGGGGTTGATCCACAGATGCCCCTCGTGGTCGGGATGTTGAACGTAGCCGAGGTCAATGACGGCGCCCACGACATCAGGGCTGCCGCGAGTAATCTTGTGGGCGTTGGGGATGCCGAGTTGCTGAAACGGCCAACCGTACGGCGTTTCGTGCATGGTGAACAGATTGAAGTCAGGAGCCTCCTGCCTCATCTCATATCGCTCCCAGCGCTGCGTCGAGAAGCGTTATCAGCAGCGGCTTTGTGCCCTCGGCGGTGAGGGCATAGTCCTGTATGCACATTGCCGTGCTGCCCAAGTGTTTCGCCGCCAGGACCAGCTCACTTTCCGTCATGTCAAATTCGGGGGTGTTTTCCGGTACCGGCACCACCCGCCATTGCGGACAACAGGCAAGCATGGCTTGCGCAACGGCTTCTGCCCGCTGCGCACATTCTTCATTGAGATACCATTGGCCCTTTACGGGGTTGAGCTTGGGAGAATCTACACGGCCAGGATGTACGTGTACATCGAGCATCACCGCAGGCGGATGGGCCGCCATGTCATTCCAGGTATGGAGGGACTCTTCGGCACAGTTCTGGCCGCGCCTGGCCAGGCCGAAGTCAAACATCGGGCAGCGGCCGCGGGCGTTCATTATCGAGTATCCGTGCGCTACGCCGTCGGGCATGGGCACAGGCAGAATGGTGAACTGGAAATGCTCCAACAGCTCCTGGCTGCGTTTTGTCGGTGTCCCCAGCCAGTCCAGTACGTGCAGTACGGTGTCGCCGGCGAATTCGGCACTCTGGAAGCTGGAGTGGATGAAGATCCGCTGATCGCGCGGTTCGGTCTCAACTACCCACAAATCGCGCCCTTCGGCGGTTGTGCCCAGGCTGCGGACGGAGGCAAAAGGCAGGCGCGCGGCGTATTGCTTGACGGTCTGTTCGGTTTCGGCAGAGGTCCACTGCGGCTTGGTGGAAAGCACCGTGTCTTGACCGGCGGCCAGTGTCAACACCGTATCTACCCAGCCATCGCCGTGGTTGTGGTTGGCCGCCGGCAGATGCCGCCAGCAACGCCCCTCCTTCACCCAGTACGCCCCGCACATGAACTTCATGTTGCGCGCCGCTGACCGCTCGCAGAGGTGCAGCCTGATGTGCGCGTCTGCGGCTTCATCAGTGGTGTTGCGTACGCCGAGGGCGAAGTTGTAGTCATAGAAGACGCCGTGGAATGCCATCTCGGGAACGTTCGGCTCTTCGAGGCAGTCCACATGGAAGATGCCATCGCGGATCTCACGCAGCGCACCGACACTTGCCCCCTCGAAGCCGCTGTAGAGCACTATGCCGTCAGCCTCGCCGAGGACCGTCCGGGCCATGCCATCTCATCTCCTGGGCTCAGTGCCGGTCGAACTGCCCGGCGCGGATCATCGCATTGATCATGTTGAGGATGAGGCGTCCGGTGGTGTGGGCACCGAGGGCATGGAGGTCGTGGGCGGGTACGAACTCCACCCAGTCCGTGCCGACGATTCTCCCCTTCGCAGCCAATCCCCGCAGCAGCGCAACCGCTTCGGCAAAGGTGAGGCCTCCCGGCTCGGGATGACTCACCGCGGGCGCGATGGTCGGGTCGAGGCCGTCATAGTCAATCGTGATGAAGTAGTCAGCGGCGTCAGGAATCTGCGCCAGCACCGCCTCCATCTCCATTTCGTGCACGTCCCAGTCAGTGAAGATGAGATGGCCGGCGGCGAGGGCGTCCTCGTAGTCAGAGGTGAGCGCGCTGCCTATGCCCCCCTGCCCCATCTGCACGACCTGTGTCACCCAGTCCATCTCCGAGATGCG
>JAUWOG010000061.1 GCA_030612305.1 Armatimonadota bacterium
GCCGGCGTCACCTCCGCCGGCACACCCAGGCTTTTGCCATCGCGCAGGGCTATCCTACCGCGATCTGCATACAGCCCGATGGCCGACGGCAGGGCCGTCAGTTCCGTTGCATCCGACGGTGTCTGCATCTCGACGAAACGCCCGAGTGCGACGATGTCCGGATAGTCGTAGCGCGGCGGATTGGCAACCATCTCTGCATCACGCGCCAGGAAGCCGACCAGCGCCAGCCCTGCGACTGCCCAGACCCCCCATGTCCGCCGCGGGCTGAGGGAGTAGCCCCCGTGTACGAAATACACCAGCGCAATCGGCACCAGCGGCAGGCAGAAGCGTGTGTACCGAAACGGCCATATCATCAGCATCAGCGCGAGAGCGACGAAGACCCATCCTGCCGGATCAGATCTGCGACGAGCCAAGACCATCCCACCAAGCACAATCAGGCCGGAGAATACGCTTCCTATCAGGCCCGGTACGAGGCCCACCGACAGGCGTGTGCAAAGTGCGCTCACCCGCCTGCCGAAGAATGGCAGGACAGCCTCAGGTAGCAGTGTCGAGGTGTACACGCTGAGGTTCTCGACCGGCCGCAGCAGCGGGTGCCACTCCGTCTGGGCCTCGGAGACGATGTCCGTCCGGTAGCCGCTTCCGAACCACGTGCCGGTCCACGAGTGTTGCGCCACCATCCACGGCAGCAGCAGCGCGATGCTGAGAGCCACCACGATGAGCGCCGTTCTCCGGTCCCTCCGCTGCCACAGCCACAGGCCGGTAGCGACGAGCACCGCCCAACCGATGGTCCGCAGCAGGCAGCCGCCCGCCAGAATCAGTGCCATGACGACCAGCCATCTTGCGGGCGCGGGAGCCTCAGGCTTCTCCACCTGCTGGTCATTCCGCCGGTCCAGCCACACGAGTGCCGCCAGCGTCAGGCAGACAAACGGCGCCTCGGTCATGACCATTCCCGCATAGCCGACGATCAGGTGATTGAGACCGAAGAGCGCCAGTAGCAGCCAGCGCCAGCTCGTGACGGGCTTGCCATCCGGCGCTCTTGGTAGCCGCCTGCGGAAGAACGCATCGGCGAGAAACAGGGAGACCAGCGAGAAGACCAGCGGGATGATGCGCAGGGCTGCGATATGCCCGCCGCTTGCCCACAGCACCGCTGCAATCAGGCCCGGCAGGCCGGGCGGATACTGTCGCTCAGGAGGGTGTGTCGGGGCCTCGGAGCGCACATAGCCGAGGCCGGCTTGCAGCGCGCGACCCACGCTGACGTAGATGCTGTCATCAACATGCTGCCCGATCTGCAGGGAACCCAGATTGACTACATAGACCGCCGCGCACACTACAAACAGCACGCCGAATATCCACCACTGTATGCGCCCGCGTATTGCGCCGCCGGATGCCTCGGCTCCATTCTTCATCGGCTTGCACCTTCGCGGCGGCGGCGCCGTCATCCTTCATACAATCTCCATCAGCACGGCTCTGCCGCCGGGGCATCGGACATGGCAACAGGCCGCCTGCCCTCGACGATGAGGTTCAGCGCCGCTTGCCGTTCCGCCTTCACCAGCCGGCTCTCCCGGCCACTCAGAAACAGGTACCGGCTCACCTGCGGCTCGGATCTCGCAACCTCCACCAGACCCGCCTGCGCGAAGATACCGGCGAGCGTCGCCAGATCATACAGGTAGATATGGTCATGCGCACGCATCGCCGCATTGAGCGCATCGGCGGCCCCCGCTTCGACATCATCCAGATACTCCCTGACATGCGCTTCCAGGTCGGGCGTCGTGATACGCAGCCATCCGCCGGGCTTGAGCACACGCGCACACTCGCCAACCAGACGCACCGTGGCTTCCTTCTCCAGGTGCTCGATGAGGTGCTGGGAGTAGATGGCGTCGGCACAGGCGTCAGGAATCGGCAGCGGCTTCGTCACATCCAGACACAGCTCGGCCGGGAAATACAGGTCCACATTGACCCACCCGCGGAGCCGTTCGGTGCCGGAGCCGAGATGCAGCAGCAGCCGCTCCTCTGTGTGTCCGAGCTTGCGCGCGCGAGTCGCCGACTGCTGCATCCGGACACCCAGCACCAGTGGCCGCAGCGCCGCCCTCGGCAAATGCAGCAGCGTCTTGCCGAGACCACGGTGCGCCACAGAACGCCTGAACCGAGCAAGGATATTCATCAGCGGATCCCCGCAATGAAGCGGGACCGAGTGGCCCCGGTCCCATATGTTATCCTACTGCTCTCCATACTACCTCTGCCGGGTGCCGATGTGCAATCTATTTGAACCGCACCGTCTGCAGCAGGCTCTGGAAACTCGCGAAGTGCTTGTCATAGACGGCATCCTGCCCGGCATATAGCAGCGTGTAGCTGTGTGTCTGCGTGCTGAAGACCAGGAATGCGAAGTGCCCTGACTTCCCGTTCAGCACTCCCTTCGCTACACGCATCAGACCGGGAACGCCGGGGGCTATCTCCACTGACTCGTTCGCCACGACCTGCAAGTTGGAGAGGCCGATCTGCGGCGCCATGCTGTCTATGACGCCGGTGGCGAAGTCGGGCAGCTCTGCTGCAACAACCGGCTCGGGTACGCCGATCCCGACAATCCCGGTCTTCTCAGGGCCGCGCAGCATGAACACATCATCCGCGGAACTCGCGACTGTGAAGCCGGACGGCACCTGGCAGGAGAACTTCCCGCCTATCATCTGTATAGTCTTGCCGCCGTCGCCGCTCTCACCGCCCGTGACATGCTTGACATTCTCACCGTACTTCAGCCTGGAATGCTTGCCGCCCGCCTCCAACGCGTTTTTCTGCAGCGAGGCATTGAACACGGCAGGTATCGTGGCGGCTCCACCGCCCTCAGTGTGAGGCACCCACCACTGCTTCCATGCGATGACGTCATAGGGAGCATTCGCAGCAGGCACCTGCACCGAATACCTGCCCTGGACATCCGTTTCGACCTCGGCAACGATCTGCCCGAGCCCGCCGGCGGTCCGCCGGACGTAGTCCGCAAACGCATCCTCGATATCAAGCCGGATACCCCTGCCGATGATGACTTTCGCGCCGCGCAGGCCCTGCTCCGTAGGCCATGACGTCGGGCTGCCACCAATCCAGTGCGTTATCTGCCCCGAAACCGTGTTCGGCTGCGGGGCCGGCGGGGTGGGCAACGGAGGAGCAAGCGTCGGGCTGGCGATCTGCTTGCACCCGCCCTGGCTGATGTCCCAGCGGTACAGCCAACGCTTGCCGCCCGCCTCGGCCACGACATTCACCTGCGCGCCATAGGTGCCGAGGTCGAAGTTCGCATACAGCAGCCGACCTTTGCCTATGCTGCCACGCAGGGGAGTATTGCTGCCCGGTATCAGCGCCTTACCGGTCTTCCACTGCAACATGCAGAAATCCACCCGCTGTCCGCCGCTCTGCGGCTGGGTGTAGATAAACAAGGGCCCGTAGGCGGTCCCGGACGCGGCGATATCGCCGATGCTGGGAATGTTGCCCGCGACATTGCTGTTCCACGTCCCCTGCGGGTTATCAGCGCTGCACGTGAGCTGCTTCGTTGCAGGGTTGTACGAGCCGTTGTAGGTCGAGCCACGATATGTCAACGGTATCGCAATGTTGCCCTGCGCCAGTGCAGAAACAGCCACCATCAGCGTCAAGGCGATCGTTGCACCGATCCTCTTAACCATGCTGCCAATCCTTCCCTGTGCTACCATATCGGAGATGAACTGCACGCACAGCGGGCCCTACTGCCCGCCCGCCTGCATCAGTGTCGGCAGCATCTGCTTGACCGCCTGATGTATCCTCTCGGCGGCCCCCTTGAGCTGCTCGTCTTTGGCAAGACCGGCGGCCAGTCCCGAGTGCCCGTAGGCGCGTTCCGCCCACGCCAGCGCCGTCACGGCATCCTTTGCGTCCAACGCCGTATCCACTATAGCCAGTGCGACCAGCGCCTCTGCGATCTGATGCACGGGGAAGATATCAGGCAATTGCGGGTCGTTAGCCATCGCCGCCGCAAGCAGCTTCAGCGCCGGTGCGGCCAGTTTCCCCGCCTGCTGGACATCGTCAGCGTCAGCAGCCGCCAGCGCCTGCTGGACGCCCTGCAGCCCGGCCATGTACACATTCGCCGCTGACTGGCCGCCCAGCCCCAATGCCGCCTCGACATGAACCTGCCCGCGCCCGACGACACTCCCAGCCACGCTGAAAACTACGCTGTATGCGCCGGGAGCCAGCGGCCCGCTTGCATTGATGATGGCATTGTCCAGATGCGGCACACCCGCCTCGATAAGACCCGTCGCTGTACTCAATGGTGGCTCGCCCTCATTGAAGCGCCATGTCATGTTGACTTCCGTCCCCGGCGCAAGCTTCTCGTGGATGAACCGAGCCGTCAGCGCTACCACCCCGAACGCAATCGTCGGGCCGACAGCAACCGCACTGAATTGCCCCGTCGGGCTTGACGATATGGCGACCACACCCGTCTGCGTTGCCGGAGCAGTAGGCGGCGTGGTCTCCGCAGGTGGCATCGGTGGAGTGGTCTCAGCGCGACCCGGTATCTTCGGCCAGGTCAGCGGCGGGAGTTTCATCTCACCGGTCCCCGCTGCTGCAATCCCTCTCGGCAGTATCTTGCCCGCCGGGGAGCCCGGTCGCGGCAAAATCCCCAGGTGGAGGAACAGGTCAGGTGGCGGCATCTCCTTATCCTGCTGCCAGAGCTGCGTGTACTGCTCCTTCGTGACCACGCGCCCCTGCGACAGATAAAGGAATTCCTCCTTGCCATCCTCATACCAGCGTTGCGAGGGACCTGTGGAGCCGTCCTTGTACTCGGTGGCCATGGACAGATGCCTGCCCTGCGCGTCAAACATCCTGTGGATAGCAAATGTGTAGCGCTTGCCGGTGCCCTCGTCAACCGGGAAGACCTTCTCATGGCGAAGCATAGTGCCACCCTCGTACCACTCGCGCTCGCCCATCAGCACGCCGCCGACGTAGTACTGCTCACGCGGGCCCGGGTGCTCCTTATCTGGAGGCACCTGCTTCACCTCAGCGTCTTCGGGAATCATAGCGTCATAGGGCAGGCTCCAAGCCATTGCGCCAAAGCCAACGAAAAGATATATTGCTATGGCGAAGCTGAGGATGCGATTCATGCCGATTTCCTTTCTCCACCACCACGCGACCTGACGGCATTTCTGTCCGCGTAGAGGGCCATTGCCTCCGAAATCACTGCAACTACTTGCGCTAGTATTATATCCGATACGCAGGCGCTTTGTCACCAGAGGTATCGCGGCTCAGACCCCTTTCCCATCGAACCGCACCGCACGCGTCTCCTCCTCCAGCCCGGTCGGCACCGTCAGCGCCCCGTACAGACCCGGCCGCCGCGTCCTTATCCAGCGCTTCCCTGTATTGTGCTCCAGCAGCGCCGGATCCAGCTCGGCGATGACCATATCGTCACCGGCTTTCCACGTCTCAGCCAGGATGCGTCCCCAGGGGTCGAGTATCATCGCATTGCCGGTGCGAATCTCGTTGTCATCCGGGCCGACGCCGTTGCTGAAGATCAGGAAGATACCGTTGTCATGGGCGCGCGTGGGCAGCCAGCGCATCAGCCAGCCGCGCCCTTTCTCCCCCCGCAGTTCCTCCTCGATTGCCTCCGGTTCCTTCTCCCGATTCTCCCACTTGCCCCGGTCCACGAGACCCATCGTCGCCGGGTCCGGGGAGTCACAGCCCCCCGTCTGATGCGGGGCCAGTAGTATCTGCGCGCCCTGCAGAGCCGTAATCCGCACGTTCTCCCCGATGTTGTTGTCATAGCACGTCAGCACCCCGACGCGCCAGCCGTGCGGTGTGTCGAAGACCGTGAACTCCGACCCGCAGGAGACATGCTCGTTGATGAAGGCATGGATCTTCCGATGGCGCTGCACAGTCCCGTCCGCCATCGCCACCAGGTAGGTGTTATAGACCTCCCCGTCATCGGCCAGTTCGAGCAACCCCGCGCCCACAGTCATCTCGTAGTCACCCGCCAGCTCCACCAGTGCAGCAGACGTAGGCCCTCCAATCGCCGGCTCCGCCAGTGCCACAATCTCCTCGCGCGACAGATTCCGCAGGTGCCAGTAGCCCGATATGCAGCACTCCGGGCACAGGACAAGCTCGACATCCTGCGCCGCCGCCTGCTCTACAAAACTGCGGACCTTAGCCATGTTCGCCTCTTTGTCACCCGGCGCATGTTGCATCTGCACTGAAGCCACACGAAGCTTCTCCATCGGCTCTCGACCTCCCTGACGGTCTGCCCTGCCGCCAACATTCTTCCTCGCCGCTGGAGCCGATTCCTGCCCGCGTAGCGGTCGGCGGTGCAGCCGTCACCGCACTCAGTATCTCCCAGGTCAACGCCCCGTCTCAGCCCACGGCGATAGCCTGCACGCTCTCGATGAGTGTGGACGTCGCATCCAGATAAGAGCCACACTCCCGCGCCCGATGAACCAGGCACCAACAGAGGGGGGCCGCAAAGGCCCCCCTCATCTCTTCATCGCGTCCGCCCAGCACCACAACTCACAGGTCATAGTACAGCACATACTCATACGGATGCGGCCTTGGAGCCACTGCTGCGACCTCCTCCTGCTTCAAGTCAATCCACGCGCCGATGAGGTCGGTCGAGAACACCCCGCCTGCCAGCAGGAACTCGTGGTCTTCCTCCAGCGCCGCCAGAGCCGCCGGCAGCGACGTCGGAAGCTGCCGGATCTGCTTCCTCATCTCCTCGTCCATGTCCTCGACATTCTCTGCGAACGGGCCGAAGTGATTCGCGGCCATATCCACACCCTCACGCACCCCGTCGAGGCCCGCCATCATCATCGCCGCCAGGCACAGGTACGGATTGCAGGTCGCATCCGGAGGCCGGAACTCCATGCGGTTCTCCGTCTCATTGACCGCATACGCCGGGACGCGCACTGCCGCGGTGCGGTTCGACAGCCCGAAGAACGCGCTTATCGGCGCCTCGTAGCCCGGCACCAGCCGCTTGTACGAATTCGTGCTCGGATTGCAGAACGCGAGCAGCGCCGCCGCGTGCTTCAGCAGACCCCCCGTCCAGTTCAGGCCCATGGCACTCAGATGCGCGTACGTGTCGCCGGGGTCCCAGAACAGCGACTTCCCATTCTCCCTCACGTACTGGTGTACGTGCATTCCGCTGCCGGCTTCACCGAACATTGGCTTCGGCATGAACGTGGCGCTCATACCGGCCTGGAACGCCTCATTCTTGATGATGTGCTTCATCGTCATGGTCGCGTCGGCCATCTGCGTCAGCCGCCCGAAGCCCACCTCGATCTCGACCTGACCCGGCGCGCCGACCTCATGATGGTGGTAGCGAACCGGCACTCCGGCGGCCTCGATCGCAAGCACCATCGCCGAGCGCAGATCGTGGAGTTGGTCACGCGGCGGCGTCGCGTGATAGCCCTCATGGGCCGGAATCGTATAGCCCTTCCGCGCCGGCTCATCCGCCGACGACTCCCACTGCGCTTGCGGGGAATCAACGCTATAGCCCGCCGCGTACATCTCGGCCTGGTAGTGGACTTCGGAGAAGACATAAAACTCGAGCTCCGGCGAGAAGACGGCCTCTGCGGAGCCGATTACCTCCGATGAGTACTCCTCGGCCCGCTGCCCCACACCGCGCGGGTCCCGCAGATACGCCGCCGAACTCATCGGCTCAACGATGTCGCAGATGAAGCTGAGCGTCTTCGCCTCGCAGTAGCGATCGAATAGTCCCGTACGCACATCCGGCACCACGCGCATATCCCCCGCCTCGACGCTCTTGTAGCCGGCGTAGCTTGACGTATCCACTCCGACTCCCTCCCGCAGCGTATCTTCGGTGACATAGCCGGCGGGCACCGTCACGCTCCGCCAACGCCCGGGCAGGTCTATTGTCCTCAGGTCAACCATCGCCACATTCTCGTCCTCGATGAACTGCATTACCTCTTCAGTCTCTGAAAACACGTTCCATGCCTCCTTGGCAGTTGTAACCAAAGCCACGCCCAGAGCAACGCACGCCTCTTCTGTCCCGTTCGACGCCGGGCACGCACGGGGCGACGCCGCCCTCTTTCGGCTGTTTTCCCTTGTATCGCTCCCACAATGGTCGCACATCCAGGCCACTCTCGTCAAACCTTCGCACCCTACTCAGCGCCCTCTCCTGCCTGATCCGTGCCCATCCCTCGCAGCAAGGAGCCCGCCCCACGGCACCGCATTACAGTTGGCAGCGTTGGCGGGGGCAGGTCTCCGCCATCTGACGCCGAACAGAATCCACAGGGACTAATCGCCACTACCTCCGGAGGAAACCACCCCATGCGCACAATGGCGCCAGTCGCGACTATCGTGGCTCTCATCATCGCCTGGCCGTGCGCGGCCGTCGTGCTCGTGCAGGACGGGCAGGCCGCCGCCGCCATCATCGTGTCGGAGGACGCATCCGACACAGTCCGCTACGCCGCCACCGAGCTTGCCCGCTACATCGAGCAGATCAGTGGCGCGAGCCTCCCTGTGCTCACTCATGGCGCGTCTGTGGAGGCGACGCCGATTCGCGTCGGGCCGGCCGAGACGCAACAGGCTGAAGCGATCTCCATCCACGTGGGCAACGATGGTGTGCGCATCGGCGGCGACGGTGACCGCGGAACGCTCTTCGCGGTGTACCATTTCCTCGAGCAGGCGCTCGGCTGCCGGTGGCTCGCCCCGGATCAGGAGTACGTACCCACCATGGCGACAATCAACCTTGCGCCGATGGAGCTCGCAACCGCCCCGGTCTTCAATATGCGCACCTTCGTCGCCCGGCGTGAGGACCTCCGCACCTGGGGCGTGAAGATGGGCATGAACGGTTTCTACACCACCGAGGACGTCGTCACAAGCGCAAAGGGCTACTACTTCCCCAAAGCGGTCCCCATGTGCCACGCCTACCATCTGCTCATCCCCGCAGACGAGTACTTCGACGACCACCCCGAGTGGTTCCCACTGCTGCAGGGCGAGCGGCGCGCAGGACGCCTTCACGGCAGACAGTTGTGCGTCACCGCCGAGGGCCTCGCCGACGAGTTCGCCCGCCGCGTCATTGCGCTCTTCGATGAGGACCCCGACCTCCAGG
>JAUWOG010000174.1 GCA_030612305.1 Armatimonadota bacterium
CCCGGCGGTCAGGCCTGGCGCAAGCGAAGTTCACGTACGGCTCCGAGCTATGCTGCAGCGCCGACGGCGGCACTGGCGCCAATTGGGAGCTGGACTGCACGGACATCAACTGCCGCCATGACATTGCTCTGACGCGGCACAACGAGGGGGCCAATATCGGCTTTGCAGACGGCCACTGCAAGTGGGTGCGGGGGAGTAATGTGCCCGCCGACACCTACGACGGGTCCGATGCAAGCACGATGACGGAGTTCTGGGACCCGACGTGCATGTGACGGTGCGGCAGGGGAGAAGATGCCCACGAGGGGACGCGCTGATAAACTCCGGGTAAAAAAAGGCTTGCCCGGAGAGAGGTATTGTGCAACAATAGAGCGAAGTAAGCGGTATCTGTCCGAGGGCGGACGGTACTTGTCAGTCTGAATTACGCATCCAGAATAGGGAGGTCAAGATGAAAAGACGAGGCTTCACACTTATAGAGCTATTGGTGGTTATCGCCATCATAGCCATCCTGGCCGCAATTCTCTTCCCGGTCTTTGCCCGGGCCCGGGAGAAGGCGCGCCAGACCAGTTGCACCTCGAACGTAAAGCAGATAATGACAGGCATCTTGATGTACTGTCAGGACTTCGACGACAGGTTCCCCTTGACGTATATCGAGCCCCGGACAATGTGGACGACGCCGAATGGTACCGATACGACGAGTGATATGCCCTGGATGATTGTCCTTGACCCGTATCTGAAAAACTGGCAGATCTTCGCCTGCCCGTCCAGCAGTGTGGCGGCCTGGGATGGGGGGCCCGCCACCGTGTATGTCAGCTACGGATACAACGAGAACCTCTCCGGTATCGCCCAGTCGAGGTGTAATTTCAACGCCGAGCTCTGTGTGATGGCTGACGGCGGGACCGACGGGAACTACTCGATACTCGAGTCCTACGACGCCAACGACAATGCACGCAACAGTGTTGCGCTCGAGCGCCACAACGAGGGCGCAAACTGCGGGTTCGCCGACGGTCACGTCAAGTGGTTCAAGGGCAGCAGTATCCTCCAGGACAACTATGACGGGGTCGACACGGATACCATGGTAAGGTTTTGGGACCCGACCTGCCCCAACTACTGACAAGGCTTGTTTCAAACGCAGCAGAGCAACCGGCGCCTCAAGGAGGGGTGCCGGTGTTTTTTTGCTTCAGTTGCGGCCGCCTGCTGCCCATAAGACAAGTGTGGCACGGAAGTTGCCCGATGTGCTAAAATAGCGCTAGTGATCCGCTGAGTGTCAGCGGATAGCGGTTGTTCGCTCAGACGCGACAGGAGTCCAGAAGTCTGCTCATCAGGCCGAATGTGACCGTGTGGTTGCGGCTGTCGTCTGGCCGGTACGACATGGTCTCCGGGGACGAAGGCTTTGGAAACAGAGGGGAATATCGAAGATGGGGATAGTACAGCTTGGAAAGCGCACAATAGGAGAAGACAATCCGGTTCTTATTATCGCTGAATGTGGCATCAACCACAACAACAGCCTGGATATGGCGTTGGAGATGATAGATGCCGCGGCGGAGGCCGGGGCCGATGCCGCGAAGTTCCAGTTCTTCCGGGCACCGGGCATCTATACGCCGGCGGCCGGCATGTACAAGGTCGCGAAGGGGGACATGTTCGACATCTATGAGCTGCTCGAATCCGTCGAGCTACCCGAGGAATGGCTGCCTGACCTGTCCGCTCAATGCCGCAAGTGCGACATCGAGTTCATCATGACCGTCTGTGACGAGTGGTGTACCGACCAGATGGAGAAGGTGGAGTTTTCCTCCTACAAGATGGCCTCCGGGGAGATTTCTCACCTGCCCCTGCTTGCCTATGTGGCGTCGAAGGGCAAGCCGATGATCGTCTCGACCGGGGTCTCGACGATTGCCGATGTTGTTGAGGCCGTCAGCACCATCGCGCCCGAGGGCAGCCGGCCGATCGGGTTGGTGCAGTGCGAGGCGGCCTATCCGGCGAAGATGGATGAGTTGAACCTGCGCGTGATCGGGACGTACGCCCGTCTGTTTCCCAATGTGATTCCGGGGTTCTCCGACCACACCGTGGATGCGATAAGAGCACCCGTGCAGGCGGTATATCACGGGGCCAAGATCGTCGAAAAGCACTTTACTCTGGACCGGAATCTGCCGGGAGCCGACCACAGCTTTGCCCTCGATCCTCCCGACCTGATGCGCATGATCAACGCGGTGAGGGAAGCCGAAGAAGACGTGGCCGCGGGACGGCCGCTGAAGATAGATGAGGAGCTAGCCGGTGACGGCGTGCGCCGGATATCGAAGGAGGAAGAGCTGCGCTACCAGTTCTACCACCGGACGATACTGACGGTGAAGCCGATAGCGGCCGGTGAGCCGCTGACATGCGACAACATCGCGTGCCTGCGGAATGGTGAAGCTCCCGGCGGGCTGCACACGCGCTACTACTCGCTGCTGGCGTCGGGCAAGTATGCTGCGACGCGGCCCATCGCCCAGTACACGGGAGTGGTGTGGGACGACGTTCTGAGCGCTGCGGAGTAGGCGGGCCCGAACTGACTGCGGGCCGGTTTCAGGCGGCGCGATGAGACGGCGCGTCCTTCAGTCGACCCCTCCATGCGGCTTGGTTGGTGGGCTCAGATTTGTCTCATGTCGGGTATGGGCACGGGCTGGCCGCCCTGCTCGGCAGACATGTGGGCGCAGATGCCCGGCAGTGTGTAGTCCATCGAGCGCGCGGCATCCAGCGGCGGCGCAGTGTCGGTCCTGATCGCCGCGACGAACTCCTCAAGCATCACCGTCACCCAGTGGCGCCCGTCCTCGCGCTGGTCGTAGTCCATGTCGAGGTTCTGCCAGTCGGAGCCTGTTGCCTCATCTTCGAACCACGCTTTGACCTCCAGGCCGCCGAGGTTCACCATTCTGATGCTGCCGCGCGTGCCATACAGCCCGGTGAAAAGCGAAAATGGGTGGGCGATGC
The DNA here is from genome assembly GCA_030612305.1 of Armatimonadota bacterium. GTDB lineage: Bacteria > Armatimonadota > Zipacnadia > Zipacnadales > UBA11051 > UBA11051. The sequence continues at coordinate 2,959 of JAUWOG010000174.1, forward strand.
AGAAGCCGTTAGTGAGGCGGATTGCGCGCCCGGCGGCGGTCTGCAGAAGCCCGCTTTCCATGTCCACCGGACAGACGCCCGGAGCCACGCGGGCTCCTGTGTGCAGCCCTATCGCCGTGGTGCAGCGGTCCTCCATGAGGTATAGCAGCGGCCCGAGCGTGTGCGAGCAATAGAACAGCGGCGGGAGATCGCCGGCTCGCCACGCCGGCTTCAGGTCATCACGCGTGCCCCACTCCGAGGCGTGATGGTGCTTGCCCTCCGCGTCAATGAGCATCCCGCCACGACAGTCGTGGGTGTACTCGGCCTCCGCGAAGACAATGTCGCCGAGCCGTCCCGTGTCAACGAGCTTCTTGAGTTGCTGCGTCCAGTTCATCCAGATGTAGTCCTCGGCCAGCATGAAGTTCAGGCCGGTGCGGCGCGACGTGCTCACGACGGCCTCGGCCTCGGCGATGGAATAGACGCAGGGCGTCTCACAGAGCACGTGAAGGCCCGCCTCCATGGCCGCGACGGACTGTGGGCCGTGTGCCGGCCCCGGAGTTATCACCGCCACCACATCCAGCGCGGCTTTGTCCAGGAATTCCTCGTAGTCGCTGAATGTCTCCAGCCCGCCGAAGCGCTCCAACGCCGCCTCGTTGCTGTCGCACACTGCGACGACCTCGCAGCCCTCGATGGCGGAAATCCACTCGACGAAGCTCGCGCCACGTCCTAATCCGGCAACGCCCCAACGTAAGCTCATCGCTCACTCTCCTTCTCAGTAATAGCGGCCAGCTCGAAGGCGTCACGACGGAAGGCACAGCCCTCCATCGGCCCTTTGGCGGTCGCACCCAGTGCGCCACACGCATTAGCCAACCTGCCCGTCTCTTCCAGCCTCCGGCCCTCGCTGAGGCCCACTACGAAGCCCGCATCGAAGCAGTCGCCGGCTCCCGTCGGGTCCACTACTTCCACTTCGTATGCCGGTACCGCGACCGTCTCCGCGGCGGTGAAGATGATACACCCGGCGCTGCCACGCTTCAGCGCCACTAGCTCGATGCCGCCGTCAAGGAGGGCTTCACATGCCGCCTCGGCACCGCTCGTCCCTGTCAGGAGTTCCGCCTCATCGGCGCTGGGCAGCACGAGTGAGGCGGCCTCGAGAACGGGCGCACAGACGCGTCGGAGAGCCTCCTCGCCGCCGAGGAGCTCCGGCCGGAGGTTCGGATCGAAGCTGATGCGCGCGTCTGCCGCGACGGCGAGCTCGCACGCCTCGTAGCAGGCCTGTCGCATCTGCTCGCCGGCGGAGAGCGTCGAGCCACAGATATGCAGCCACGCCGCATCTGCGAACATCTCTGGCGTCGGCTCCGGCAATTGCCCGGCGGCCGAGTTCCCGATATGGAAGAGGAAGCGGCGGCTGCCATCGGAGAAATACGTGACGAACGCGCAGCCGGTCGCCACTTCCTCGATACGGGCCACGTGGTCGGCGGCGACGCCGTCCTGCTCGAAGCGGCGGAGCAGGCACTGTCCGAAGTCATCATCTCCACAGGCGCCGATGAACTCGGCGGGATGGCCGAGGCGGGCTACCTGGTCAATGAATATGGCGGGCGCACCGCTGGGAAATGGGCCGACGAAATCGTCCGGCCGGTCCAGCGGGCTGTCCACGCGCTTCCGCATGATCTCGACTATCAGCTCGCCAATGGAGATAATCCGGTCTCTGGCCATCGTCATCACACACCGTTTTTGTGCGCTTGTACAAGGACTATGCGGGCATCGCAAGGAAGTGACACCGGCGGTCTGCAGGAAGCCGCCGAACTCCCTGCGACCGCCCGTGTTGTCGAGCGTATTCCACAGAGCGGCTCTGTTATCCTTCATGCAGGGCGCGACACCAACATGACAGAGGAGTGAAGCACCGTGGCTCTCATACCTTCGATGTGGACGGCGATGTTCGTGGAAGCGGAGCCCGATGAGTCTCTGGGTATTCTGGGCCGACAGGGCTGGCGGTCCGTGGAAGTCAGCACCGAGCACGCTGAGATGATGCGGGAGGATGAGGCGTTGCTGGAGCCGTTCGCCGAGGCAGCCGAACGACATCAGATCGGCCTGGACCAGATGCACGCCTACATCGCCGCCGATGTCGCGAGCCTGGATGATGCCAGGCGCGAGCATGACATGGCAGCGGTTATCGGCGACCTGAGAAGCTGCGCGCGACTCGGTATCCCTGTGGCGGTCATCCATCCCGGCGGGCATGGGAAGATGAGCAGTTACGAGGAGTTGGAGCAGGTCAACCGGCAGCGCCTGGAGAGCTTTGTCCGGCTGGGTGGAGTGTGCGCCGAGGTGGGAGTGAAGCTGGCAATAGAGAACATGCCTGACGGCGGTGAGGGCCCGCACGGCCATCGGCGCTTCGGCGGCATCCTGGAGGAATTGCTGGAACTGTGCGAGCAGATTGCGCCTGAGGTTCTCGGCATCTGCCTGGATACCAGCCACTGCAACTGCGTCGGACTCGACATCCCGGAGACCATCAGGCTATGTGGGGATAAGATCTGGGCGCTGCACATATCGGACAATGATGGGGTCCATGATGACCACCTTATCCCCGGCTACGGGGAGATCGAGTGGGGGCCGGTAGTTGCCGCCCTCCGCGACATCGGCTACGACCGCCCATTCAACCTGGAGGTCCCCGGCGCACGCAAAGGCGACCGCTCGCGGATGGCACTCCGCAGCAGACATGGTCTGGAGGTTTGCCGGGAGCTATTGGTCTGATCTGATGTGTTTCAGCGGAATTCCTTGCGCGGAATACCAGATGCTTTGATGATATTGTTGAG
>JAUWOG010000555.1 GCA_030612305.1 Armatimonadota bacterium
GAAAGCTAGTCAGGTCCGGTGCCCTCCCTGCATCAAGCATGGCAATTGCGCCGGCCGCGTTCCCCAGCATCCCCGTCACCAGCACCGCATCCCCGACCTGTGCTCCCTCGCGCAGCCAGAGCCGCTCCGCATGGGCCTCGCCGAGGGCGGTCACATCAATGACCAGCGGCCCTGCCGAGGAAACGATGTCGCCCCCGGCCAGACACAGGCCGAAATCATCGGCCACCGCCGCCAGGCCCTTGACAAGCTCCTCGATGTCCTCAACCGTCCAGGCGGCGGAAATGCAGAGCGTGCAGAATATGGCCGTCGCGCTCCCGCCCATCGCTGCGATGTCGCTGAGCGCCGCTCCTGCCGCCCGCGTCCCGGTCTGATATGCCGACATCCACTCGCGATGGAAGTGACGCCCCTCCACCATCGCATCCGTACTCACCAGGATGACTGAGCCGGGCCGCGAGGCAATGACGGCCGTGTCATCGCCGCAGCCCTTCACCACCGGCCACTGACCTGCGCCGGCAATCCGCCGTATGCGTTCTATGAGGCCGAACTCACCAAGCTCCGACAGGTCCATGAGCTATCCCGCCGCCCGCCTTCCGTCTATTCCCTGAACTCCGTCAGTGCTGCATCAATGCGGTCAATGAGGCGTTCCGACTTGACTATGAGTCGTCTCGCCTGCTGGTCCGGCTGCCGCCGCCAGAGCAGCACTGCAACCGCTGCGGCAATCCCCGCCGCAAGCAGACCTGCACCGACGATGGTCCAGCGGCTTGCCGACTCGCGCTCTTCGTTTTCACTCATCGCAATGCCTCCCTGCGGTCTGGCCGGCGATCGTTACAGCAGAAGAAGTTCCACGCCCGCGTTCATCCCCCGTGCGAGGTGTGGATACGTACCACCGACACACAAATGCCCGGAACATAATGTCCGGGCGTGTGCTGCGTTCAGATTCTCGAAACGGTCCTAGACGTCCCAGACCGTTCTGCCGGGCTCGTCCGGATCGTCGCTCGGCTTGCCGCCGACATCCTCCATGCTCTGGAAAATACGCTCGACGAACACCAGCAACTCCTTGGGGTTGAACGGCTTGGTGAGATACGAACTGACGCCCGACTGCCAGCCCTTGAAGATGTCCGCATCCTGCGCCTTCGCAGTCAGCATGATAACGGGAATGTCCTTGTATTTGGCATCGCTCTGCAGCTTCTTCAGCACCTCGAAACCATCCATCCGAGGCATCATCACATCGAGAATGATCATGTCCGGCAGGTCGTCAGCAATCTTCTCAAGCGCTTCCACGCCGTCATAAGCTGTCGCGACCTCATAGCCGGCCCGCGTCAGGTTCACCTCAACCAGACGCACTATGTGACGCTCGTCATCTACGACCAGGATTTTTCTTGCCATTTCGGGCCAGGCCCTCCCTTACAGACAGAAGCGCATCTTATCTGGCACCAATCGCCACAGCCGCCCTCTGCGCCAGTCAAAGCAGTATAGCAAACGGCCTGTGTGTTGTCAACCGGACTGCGCTCGCGATGCGCGTGCAGATTGCCGGCAAGGCCAGTTCTGCTCTGCAAGGGTTCCTGCCCCGCCTCGTTCCCCAACGCACGGGCACCCACCAAAGGCGTGGGTCAGGTGAGAATGCGACAGCATCCTGAGCTCGGTGGAGTTCCCGAAGCAGACTCCCCATGGGAGGTCCTCATGTCCCCCGCAAGGTAGGCGACATCACGGTGCGCCACGCCTTCTCCAGCAATGCCCTACCTCAATTCATCCATGACCCCTTGCCAAGCATCCCCGCACACGTTATACTCTCACTTCCTGACGTATGGTTCTTGTCCCCGACATGCTCGCCGCAACGCACATACCCCGCGACAAGATCTCAACGTAGCGTGACGCGTGCCGTCAGACATGCTTTCAGACTGACCAATACTCTCTGCATATATGCGCTGCTCGACGCACACGGAGACGCGCTTGTGTAGCAGCCAAAGGACACGCCACAATGAAGAGCTACAAACCGGGTGCCGCCTTCTTTCTCGTCGCGGCATCCATGACACTCTGCACTCTCCACGCTCAAGCCGGCGAGGCAACCGACCGCATCGCCGTCTTGCCGCAGGCTCCGGCGACCGACCGCGCACCCGATCTTCAGCGGATTCTCGAACTCCCCCAATACCCGGTGCCTGGCGACCTCAACTCCATTGGCCGCCCCGACGCCCCTGAGGAGCTCGACCTAGCCGCCGATCTGCACTACTCCCTGGAGACGGATCCGTTCCGCCGCTGCGCGAGGAAGGCGCTTGCCGGGCTCTTCGGGCCGCTCGAGTTCTGGCAGCGCGACGGTTACGTGCACGGTCTGGCCGGCGGCGTGACCTGCACCGGCGCCGCCAAGGTCACCAGCTACGGGCCCTGGGAGGGTTGCGGCCGCATGACTGCCAGCGGCAGCATCGTCCACACGCGTGGCTGCTCGGCCAATCCCGAGCTACCCTTCGGCACACTCGTATGGACGCCCTACGGTCGCCGCTACCTCAACGAGCGTGGGGGCTGGGTGAAGGTGGGTTACGCCCGCGTCTATGGCCGCCTCAAGCGCGTCACCGGCAACCGCGAGGTCGCCAATCTGGACTACTATACCTTGGCCGAGTGGCACACTCTCCGCAACGCCCCGTTTGCGGTCGTGAAGCGCAACGGCGACCGCACCGTCTGGTGGACCCGCAAGCGCAGCTAGCATCCTCTGCAGACCCGGCCCGTTGCGCCTTAGACTATTCTCGCCGCCTCGGCGCCCTCGAATATCGCCGCCTGCATGTGCCGGGGCTCCTGCGCATCACCGACGACAAATACCTCGCACCCGGCCGCTTCCAGTTCCTCCGCCAGCCCGGCCTCC
>JAUWOG010000187.1 GCA_030612305.1 Armatimonadota bacterium
GCCGGCCGCACCGTCGGCAAGGAGGAACTCGCCAACCTCCAGCAGGTCATCGAAGCCGGCATGATGAACCGCTCCGCCGGCAAGTTCGTCCCCGAAGTCGAGACGAAGTTCGCCGACCATCTCGGCATGAAGTACTGCACCGCCTCGACGTCGGGCACTGCCGCGATACACGTCGCCGTCGGTGTCGTCAATCCCAACCCGGGCGACGAGATCATCACCGGCGGCATTAGCGACATCGGCACCGTCATCCCCATCCTGGCCCAGAACGCCATCCCTGTCTTCGCCGATCTGCGCCGTGAGGACATGGGCCTCGACGCCGAAGATGTCGAACGCAGAATCACCGAACGAACCAAGGCCATAATCCCCGTTCACCTCGCCGGCAACGCCACCGACATGGACCCGCTCATGGACCTGGCCGACGAGTACGGCCTCTACGTCATCGAAGACTGCTCACAGGCCTACGGCACGCTCTACAAGGGCCGGCATGTCGGCACCATCGGCCATCTCGGAACCTTCTCCCTCCAGCAGAGTAAGCACATCACCTGCGGCGACGGTGGTCTCACCGTCACCAATGACGACGCCCTCGGCGACAAGCTCCCGCTCTTCGCCAACAAGGGCTGGCCCAACTACGGCACGGGCGAGCGCGACTACGTCATGTTCGGCATGAATTACCGCATGACCGAACTGCAGGCCGCCGTCGTCTCCGCACAGATTGACAAGGTTGACTGGGTCACTGCCAGTCGCGCCGAAACCGGTGACCGCATCTGTCAGGCCATCAAAGACTACCCCGGAATCCAGGTGCCCTTCGTCACAGAGGGCGGCCAGCATACCTACTGGTTCCTCGGCATCCTCGCTGACCAGGACCTCCTTGAAGTAAGCACATCCTACCTTGCCCGGGCATTGTCCAGCGAGGGCGCGCCAGTAGGCGCACACTACATCGGCAGGCCCATCTTCATGTACGATCTCCTTCGCAACAAAAAGATATACGGCGACTCCGACTTCCCCTTCTCCCTGCAGCCCGACGACGAGCAAGTCCGCTACGAGCAGGGAGAGACACCCGAGACCGAGCGCATCCTCGATGACCTCATACAGGTCAGCATCAACGAGAAGTACACCGATGAGGACGGCGACGATATTATCGCGGCCTTCGACAAGGTCTTCTCCAACCTCGACGAACTCCGCGAAGGCTTCGAAAAGCAGGCGGGAGAATAGCCGCGAGAATCCATTGAACACGTTGCCACATCACACGGAGGAAACATCATGGCCGAACAGCTCAAGGTCGGTGTCATCGGATGCGCCGGACGCGGCGGCTCATTCCTCAACACCTTCAATATCCACCCGCATACCACACTCCACGCCCTCTGCGACATCAACGAAGACGGCCTCAAGGAAGCCGGTCAGCAGACGGGCATTGACCGCCTCTACACCGACTACAACCGCATGTTTGATGAGGCTGGCATTGACATCGCGATGGTCGGCACTCCGATGCCGCTTCATGCGCCGATGTCTATCGCCGCACTACAGCGCGGCATCCACGTGCTCTCCGAAGTCCCCGCCGCAGTCAGCATGGACGAGGCGAGAGACCTCGTCCAGGCCGCGAAGGCCTCCTCCGCCACCTACATGATGGCGGAGAACTTCACCTACATGCGCCCCAATGTGCTCGTCAAGGCTCTCGCACACAAGGGACTCTTCGGACAGATGTACTTCGCCGAGGGCGAATACCTCCACGAACTCAAGGAACTCAACGAGATCACGACGTGGCGACGCAAGTGGCAGACCGGCATCAACGGCTGCACGTATCCCACTCACAGCCTCGGCCCGGTCATCCAATGGATGAAAGAGCGCGTCGTCAGCGTCATGTGTGTGGGTAGCGGCCACCACTACGAGGACCCGCGCGGGGATCAGTACGAAAACGAAGACAGCATCCTCATGCTCTGCCGCATGAGCGGCGGCGGCCTCGCCAAGATCCGCGTTGACATGCTCTCCGACCGACCGCACAACATGGTGTACTACTCCCTCCAGGGCACCGACGGCGCCTATGAAGCTGCTCGCGGCCTCAATGACGAACCAAAGATCTGGCTTCGCCAACTCCACGGCGACAAGCCCTCCTGGCACCCCCTCTCCGAGCTCGAAGACGAGTTCATGCCTGACATCTGGAACAACCCGCCACAGGAAGCACTTGAAGCCGGACACGGTGGGGGAGACTACTTCGAGATAATGGACTTCGCCGATGCAATAGTCAATGCCACTACGCCGCCCACCGATATCCATGCCGCCATGGACATGACGCTGCCCGGCCTCGTCAGTCAACAGTCCATCGCCCAGGAGTCCGTCTGGCTCGATGTTCCTGACTCTCGCCAGTGGTGAAAACCGGCAACCCTTCGTTCGCCGTTCCTGGCTGAACCGATACGTCGCACACACCCCAACACATCAACTCCTCAGGAAGAGGTAGCGCGCGTGAGCGGGACATTCGACCACCAACGCCGCTCAGGGCTGGTAAGAAACCTCATCAAGAAAGCGATCAAGGGCCTCTTGCGTCCCATCGTCATGCCAATCCGGAATGGCACGCTCAAGGGGAAGAAGTGGCATGTCGCGACCCGTTCCCGCTGCTTCCTCGGCCCCTACGCGCCCGCGCAGACTGCGCTTTTCGAGGAAATGCGGATGGAGGGCGACGTTGTGCTCGCCCTCGGCGCGCCCGTCGGCTACGACACGGTCCTCGCCTCCCTTCTCGTCAGCGACACGGGCCGGGTCATCGCCTTCGAGCCGGAGCCGGAAAACCTCTACTTCCTCCGCCGCCACATCAACCTCAACAAGTGCGACAACGTCACCGTCATCGAAGCCTGCGTGGCCGACTGTTCCGGGCAGTGCACTTTCCGCCGCGAGGGAAGCGGCAGCGGCCACATTGACGACGCCGGCGACCTCACCGTGCCGCTAGTCAGCCTCGACGAGCTGGTTGCCGACGCCACCATCCCGCTGCCGGACTACATGAAGATAGACGTGGAGGGCGCCGAACTCCGGGTTCTGCAGGGAGCCTCTCAACTCATCGCCGATGCACGACCCACCATGTTCCTGTCCGTCCACAGCGAGCAACTCCGCGACGACTGCTCTGATTTCCTCAAGGCGCGTGGCTACCGACTGCGCACCATCGTCATCAAGGAATCGTCCGAGCCGCCCGAGATCTTGGCCGTGCCCACGGACTGACGCATCCGCGGACTGACACATCCGAAGTGGTTCCCGGCGCAAGGAGGATGCAGGAAAAGCACAGGAGATCATCATGGTCGAGAGCCTCCCCGATGCCAGGCTCAAAGAGGGCAGCACCATGCAGGTCACGCGCATCGTCGCACCTGACGAGCAGTGGGCCGAACGCCTCGTCCATTTCATGTATCTGCGCCGCTCCGACTACACCAATTGCAATTGGCACCACAACTGCGTCCGCGTTCTTGCAGGCGAGCATCAGGACGTCTCGCATGACGTTTTCTTCGCCGGACTGCTCGATGGCGACATCGTCGGCACGTCCTGGTACGGTGCGCCGAAGGACACGCTGGACGTCGCCACCTATGGCCGCATCATCACCCACGAAGACCACCGCCGCAAGGGCATCGCCACCGTCCTCTGCGCTCTCCCTGTGGACGAGTTCAGAGGCCTCGGCGGCCGCGCCATCTACCTCGGCACCGGACGAACGAATCCGGCCCGTTTCATCTACGAGCGCCTCGGCTTCCAGCACTACAACTACATACAAGACGCTGCCACGATCATGCGCCTGATATTCTCCGGCGACGCGCAAGCCTTCGAGAACGATTACTACCGCCCCGGCTGCCAAACCGCTCTCCGTCCTATTCACGCCGGCGACCTGGCCCGCGCCGAGCTCCTCTTCAACCTGCCTCTCTGGGCCGTCAAAGACAGTTCGCTCGGCATCATCTACAACACCCCGTTCGAGGGCGCATTCTTCGACATTCTGACCCATATCAAGCAGCCGACAGAAAGCGGCATCGCCCTGGTGACACAGCCCGACGAACGCATGATGGGTATGGCCTACACGGCTGCCGCACCGGGCGCTCAGACAGGACAGACCCATGTCCGCTACCTCGAATTCCTCGTCCATCCCAACTACACCGAGCGCGGCCCCGATCTGCTCGCGGCTACTGAACGAGGCAGCGGCGCAGAGCTCTTCATCGCCCGCATCGCAGCAGCCGACCGCGACAAGCTCGCCATCATCGAAGAGGCCGGTTACCACCAGGTCGGCCGCCTCGACAAGGCCGCCCGCTCACACGACGCCGAGACCGACATCCTCATCTACCAGAAAGCCTGAACCTCCCGCCTCTCCGCCTCCTCCTGACAAGAGGGTTTCCCCGCCCTCACGCCGAACATGTACCACACATGCCTGACCACCCTCCGGAGCAAAACACGATCCGCAAGCCCGGCCGGACGATCTCGCCTGACGCGCGGGCCGTCATCGCCTGCGTCCTCATCGTGATGCTGGCCAACTTGCCGCTGCTCTGCGGCAAGATCCATTTCACCTTTGACACCATTCTCCACTTCTACCCCTCGCATGATTACCTGCGCACACTGCCGGCCGGCGGCATCGGCGCATGGTTCCCGCTTGTCGGCTGTGGAATGCCGGCCGCCGCCAACGGTCAGCTCGGCCATTTCACGCCGCTCAACTTCCCCTTCCACCTCCCGATATCTACTGCCTCCGCGCTCGTCGCCGCGATGCTTCTCTGCCTCCTCGTTGCCGCTCTGGGCACCTATCTGCTCTGCCGCTCCTATGGCGCAAGGCGCTCCTCTTCGCTCCTGGCCGCGACTGCCTTTGCGACCATGGGCGGCATGTTGGCCCATGTTGATCATCTCGGCCTCATCGGCGCAGCCTGCTTCATGCCCTTCATGTGGTACGCCGCCCGCAGAGCCGCCCGGGAGGGAGCCCTCAGATGGTTCGCGCTCTCCGCCATTGCCGTCGGTATGGGCTTCCTTTCAACTCATCCTCAGGTCGCTCTCATGGGCGCCCTCTCCGCGGCTGTCCTCTACCTCTTCGAGCTTCGGCTGGCCGGTCGCTGCGCCTGGCCGGTAGCGGTCGGCAAGTCGGCACTCTACCTGGCCGGTCTTGTCGTCTTTGGCATCTTCGTCGGCGCCGTTCAGGCGTTACCGATGTACGAACTCAGCAGCCATTCAGTCCGCGCCGACATTTCCGGATGGGAATTCGCCACTGCCTATTCACTGCCTCTGACGCATCTCATCCGCTTTGTCATCCCCGACTTCTTCGGCGCCAATGACGCCACATATCACGGCGCGTGGAACCATCAGGAGCTGCATCCCTACATGGGCCTGCTGCCCCTCCTGCTGGCGCTGTGGGCGATATTCCGCATCCGCAATCGCAACACCCTCATCATGGGCCTGATCCTTGGCCTCTCGGTGCTCCTGGCCCTCGGCGGCAGTACCCCCCTCTATCGCCTCCTGTACGGCCTGCCGTTCTTCGGGACTTTCCGCGCACCTGCCCGCTGGGTGTTGGCGGCCGGGCTTGCCTTCGCCGTGCTCAGCGCACTCGGCCTCG
>JAUWOG010000178.1 GCA_030612305.1 Armatimonadota bacterium
ACTGATAACCGCTGACGAAGACTTCGCCTATCAGGTTCGCGACGCGGCATACGAGCAACTCGAGCAACTGCCCCGGGCCGAGTTGACGACACAGTCACTGCGCGAGCACGGGGCAATCGTCATCGTCGCGGACATGACCGCGGCGGTGCAACTGTCCAACACCATCGCACCCGAGCACCTGCAACTGCTGGTGCCGGACCCGCTGGCGCTGCTCGACCAGGTGGAGAACGCAGGCTGCATTCTCATGGGGCCGCGCTCGCCGGTCGCGTTGGGTGACTACGCGGCGGGGCCCAGCCATGTGCTGCCGACAAACGGTACGGCGCGGTTTTCGTCGGGGCTCAGCACCGATCACTTCATCAAGAAATCGTCGCTGATATATGCCACACGCCCGGGCCTGGAACGGCTCGGGCCTGATGTGAGCCGGCTGGCAGAGTCCGAGGGGCTGGCGGCACACGCCCGCTCAGTCCAGATGCGACTCCAGGCCGACCACGAAAGCGGGGAGAAACATGTCTGAGCGCAAAGCCACTATCACGCGGGAAACGAAAGAGACACAGATCGCCCTCACGCTCAACATTGACGGTTCGGGCGTCTATGAGATCAGCACCGGGGTCGGGTTCTTCGACCACATGCTGACACACATCGCCAAACACGGCTTGCTGGACCTGAGCGTGCAGGCGACTGGTGACACGGAAATTGACGCGCATCACACCGTCGAGGATGTCGGCATCGTGCTGGGGCAGGCGATCGAGGAGGCAGTCGGCGACAAGCGTGGGATCTGTCGCTACGGCTCCGCACTGTGTCCGATGGATGAGACGCTGGTGGGGGTGGCCCTGGACCTGTGCGGGCGCAGCTATCTGAACTTCGATCTGCAGCTTCCGGCGGCCACAGTCGGCGAATTCGATACCGAGCTGGCGCTCGAGTTCTTCCGCGCGGTCGCGGCTAACGCCGAGATGACACTGCACATCTGGCAGCAGTATGGGCACAATACGCACCACATTCTCGAAGCCGCCTTCAAGGCATTCGGACGCGCGCTCGACAGAGCGACCACGATTGACCCGCGCAGAGAAGACGACTTGCCCTCCACGAAGGGGACGCTGTAGCCTTTGGCTTACCGTTCGCGCGGTGACGATCCCGGCAATGGGTAAGCGGCACTACCGGGTTAGCACATCGTGCTGTTGTTGGAGGGGCCGTGTCGAGTGGCGGAATCTTCGATTCCGCGGCGAGGCCGGCCCACGCGGGACGCTATTCTGGCGAGGTCTGCACACCCAAACGGCCAACCACAACGGCTGGGCCAGCCTTGGGAGCTTTGCTGCGCAAAGCTCCCTGCGACAGGCCCCTCCATTACGGCTAACGACGCTACACCGTCGCCCTACACCTTGAGTTGTCCAATGTCTACATAACTACAGTGGAAGCCCGACCTGCGCGATAGCAATAGGAGACCGGCCATGGACGTGATCCCGGCGATTGACCTCTCCGAAGGCAAGGTCGTGCGCCTCAAGCGAGGCGACATCGGCGACAAGACCATCTATGCGGACGACCCGGCCGAGTTCGCCCGTCGCTGGACGGATGAAGGTGCGACGTCTCTGCATGTTGTGGACCTCGATGGCGCCTTCGCTGGCACGTCGCGCAATCTCGATGGCGTTGCAGCGATAGTAGCTGCCACAGACATACCGATCGAGCGCGGCGGAGGGCTGCGGACGGCCACAGATATCAGGCGCGTCTTCGACACCGGCGTGCGCTGGGCTATCATGGGGACCTCGGCGCTGAATGATGCGCCTGCGGTGGTGGCGGCGATCGGCGAGTTCCCTGAGCGTATCATCATCGGCATTGACGCGAGAGACGGCTATGTCGCAGTCGCCGGCTGGGTCGAGGAGAGCCGAGTCGGTGCCGTTGATCTGGCTGTGGAAATGCAGAGCGCGGGCGCGGCGAAGATCATATTCACCGACATTGCCACCGACGGCATGATGCAGGGACCGAATGTCGCAAGCACGCTGGCCGTCGCTGAAGCTCTGGACATCCCGGTCATCGCGTCAGGCGGGGTGACCACCCTAGAAGACGTCGAGGCGATATGCGAAATCGAGCGCGCCGGCGTGAGTGGGATGATCATCGGTCGCGCCCTGTATGAAGGCACCATCGCCCTGCCTGAGGCGATTGCTGCCGCCCGCCGAAGCCGAGCCTGAACGCAGCTCAGACATTGCACGTGACTGCGGGCCGCGGCTCATACGAGCGATTCCGGAGTGAAGCAATCATGGAGCTGGACGAACTCAAGTTTGACGAAAAAGGGCTCATCCCTGCCATCGCGTTCGATGTTGCGAGCAAGCAAGTGTGCATGGTCGGGTACATGAATGCGGAGGCGGTGAAACGCACTGTCGAGACCGGGCTGGCCACGTACTGGAGCCGCTCGCGGCAGGCCTTCTGGGTCAAGGGCGAGACCTCAGGTCACACCCAGGAAGTCCAGTGGATCCGGCTCGACTGCGACGGCGATGTGCTGTTGCTGGGCGTGAAGCAGAATGTTGCCGCCTGTCACCTGGGCTATTTCTCATGCTTCTTCCGTAAGTACCAGGACGGTGAATGGGTCACGGTTGAGGAGCCGGTCTTCGACCCCGAAGATGCCTACGAGGGATGACGCTCAGGGACGATCAGAGCGCGCGCAGCTAGCCGGCATGAACCGGCGGGCTGCCCGACCGCCGGGATTATCGCCGAGCGTCCGGCTGCTGTCAGCAGCGCTTGCGGTTGTGTTGCTGGGAATCACGGGAGTACATGCAGACATCTCGCAAGCCGAGCAGCTCGCGGCGGCGGGTCAGTGGGCGGAGGCTGAGCAAGCCCTCATTCCCGTGGTGGCCGTCAATCCGGCGGATTTCGGAGCACAGCTTCTGCTCGGCCGGGCGCGCTATAAGCAGGGCAAGCTGAGCGCGGCCGCCGACAGCCTCACCATCGCGCGCAGTCTCCAGCCTCACAACGTCCCCGCCGTACAACTACTCGGATATGTCCGCTTCGCCCAGAAGAACTACGCCAACGCAAGCGCACTGCTCGACTACGCGGTCAAGCACGGCTGCGGAGACGCTCTCACACGGTACCGGCTGGGGCTGGCCTACCAGCACGCGGGCGAGACGCAGAAGGCACTCAACACCTTCTATGCAGCGGCGGTGAGGCACCCGAATGATGTGCCGGTCCTCGCTGCGCTGGCACGCCTCGAAAGCAAACAGGGCAACAACGCCAATGCCTCGTACTGGTTCCGGAAGGCGGTCGCGCTGCGTCCCGACAGTGCGGGTCTCTTCTATGAGATGATTGACGCGCTGATGGCCGCTGAGAATTACCTGCGCGCGCAATCCGAGCTGAAGCAACACCTCATCCGGAGGCCCGGGGACACCGAGAGCTGGCACAGACTCGCCGAAGTGTACGAGGAGTTGGGGCTGTCCATTGAAGCCCGGCAGGTCTATCTGAGGCTTCAGAAGATGGGCGATCTGAAAGCCCCTGAACGGCTGAAACTGCTTGCCGGGCACCTCCGCTACGGCGAATGGACAGCGGCTGCCGAGCTGTATCGCCAATTCAGCCACTCGCCCGATGCGGATCTGCATGAGGCGGGAGCTGAGGCCTACATTGCACTCGGCATGTGGGATGAGGCGCTTGCAGCGCTGCAGAAGGCCCTTGCCATCAAGCCGACGGCGAAGCTGCGGAGAATGCTCGCTGAGAGCTATCAGCAGGCTGGGCGGCATGATGAGGCGTACCTGGCTTTCCGGGAGCTCCTGAAGACCGAGGCGGACGAGGCGACACTAGGCGCGGCGGCTGAAGCGGCTTTCAGATCGGGTCGCAATGAGGCCGGTCTCAACCTGATGAAACGCCTTGCCGCCGGCCGTCCGGACAGCTACGACATCAGGGCGCTGGTGGCGACGAGTGCCGAGCGTGCGGCTCATGACCAGGGCGAGGCGCTGCTGCAATGGTATGTTGCTTCACGGCTGCCTGATGGCGACGTTGCGGAAAGCCGACTCAAGCTGGCCGGAATCGCTGCGTCGGCGGGATACCTGAGTTGGGCCCGGCGGCAAGTGCGCGACCTGCCGTGGCAGGAGATGTCCGCAGAGCAGCTCTGCGATGCGGCCGGACTGGCCGATTCCCTGGATGATACCGAGACTGCCCGGACGGCCGCCGAAGCCGTGCTGCGCCGCCATGACGCGCAACCCGAACAGCTTGCGGTGGCAGCGAACATCCTGCTTGCTCACGACGCTGCGGACGCCCTGGAGACCTTGCCGAAGCTTTGCGACAAGCATCCGAATCATGCAGAGCTTGCGGACGTGTGCGCCCGCCGGTTTCTCGCCTTGCACGACTACGACAGAGCCATTCAGACATGCCGCAGAGCGCTGGCCCTCAACCCGCAGGAGCCGCGACTCTACGCCACCCTCATACGCTGCTGCGAGCGTGCGGGAGAGCCCCAACTGGCCGCAGACGTCATCACTACGGTGATTGGCTACGAGGGTTTCAACCCCGTCGCCGCCGACTTCCTGCGCGTTGCCTACGAACGGGCGGGCGGACCCGAGCGCGCGGCCGCTGAGATGCTCGCCCTGCTGCGGCTTCATCCTGACTTGGAGGAGCTATTGACGAGCGCCGCGCGTGCTCTGGCCGCAAGCGGCGATTTCCGGGGGGCCGCTGAACTGTACGAGAAGGCCATTCCAGGAAACGGGGCTGCTGCTCTCGAGGCCGCCGGCTGCTACATCAAGGCCGGCCTCCCGGCGAGGGCCCGTGAGGTCATAGCACTGGCGATGCCCGAAACACCCGCGCGTGCACAACTGCGCAAACTCATTGACACGATGCCCCTTGAGCCGCCGACCATCGAAAAAGCGATGGGATTGCTGAAAGCCCGGCCGGACGGCGTCGCCTTCTGGATCGCTGCTGCAAAGCTGTACGAGGCCGCCGACACAACCGCTGCGGGCATCGTCCACTTCGAGTACATGGTCATTGCAGAGGATGTGCCACAGGCGCTTGCCGGCGAGGCATACCTTCGCCACTCGGCAGAGGAGCACGCCGCCGCCATTGCTGCCCTTGAGAAGCTGGCTGTCAGCGATCGTACCGACCCCGAGGCAATGCTGCTGCTGGCCGAATGCCATCTGGCCGCGGGCAACCTCGTCGCGGCCGGAAACGCCGCCGCGAGCGTCCCGTCGGCAGGGCCGGATGTTGCGCGACGTGCTGCGGAGATAGTCGGACGGGCGGCGATGCGACTGGGAGACGGCGAGGCGGCCCTGGCGAGCTTCGGACGGGCGCTCATCGCCGGGCCGATCAGTGTGGCGGCTGCTGAGGGAATCGAAGAGCTATGTCGCAACCGGGCGGTCTCGCTCTTCGCCGTGCAGCGCGAACTGGGCAAGGCCTATCGCTATGCGGAGAGGCCGGCAGGGGTGTTGGCGCTGGCGGCCGCCATCGCTCAACTGCCCGGCTATGAGAAGCTGCAGCCATGGGTGGATGCGCGACGGGAGACCATGTCCGAGCAATAGCGGGCGACGGGGTCACTGCTCCAGCAGAGCGTCGGCGAATTCGACGGCCGAGAAGGCCGCGAGGTCCTCGAGCTTTTCCCCGACGCCGATGAGCTTGATCGGCACCTCCAGCTCGCCGACGACGCTGAGGGCCACGCCACCCTTCGCCGTGCTGTCGAGCTTGGTGATGACGAGGCCGGTCAGGGTGATCGCAGCATGGAACTCGCG
>JAUWOG010000689.1 GCA_030612305.1 Armatimonadota bacterium
GCCGGCGCCATCAAGTAGTTTCCGCTTGCGCCACCGTTGCCGTTGCCATTGTCGTTTGTGGGGCGTCCCGCGTACACGCGGGATGCCGCGCCGGCCGTTGCCTTTAGCCGTTGCCCCGCCCAAGTTCTGCTTGCGCCCAAGCTCTGCTTGCACCGTCGTTTGGAGGACGAACGGATGCCGTCTATCCGCAGACATCCTGTCTGCTGTTGCCGTGATGCCGTAATGGAGGGGCCGCGTCGAAGGGTGCGCGGTCGTATCGCGCGCACTGAGGCCGGCCCAGTAATCTCAATCGCTCTATGCTTTTCTCATGCGTGGGCCGGCCTCGCGCGGTCGTCAACGCCACGACCGCCACTCGACACGGCCCCTCCTTTACGACATCCACCCCTCCGTCGTTACCGTTCGCCGTCGCCCTTGCGCCGCCCGCCGGCGCCATCAAGTAGCCGAGCTTGCGCAACTCGAGGGGTACGGAGCGACCGCCGAGCGACACCGTCAGGTCAGCACTCGGCTGAGGCGGTCTGTGACTGCTACGACGATGACGGCGATGACGCTGAGCAGCCCGATGCCCAGGAGTAGCTGCTGAGTCGGGGAAAGCAGCCGCGAGATGGCGAGGCCCTGCGGGTGTTCGGTCACCATGATGACAAGGGCAGGCGCTGACACCATGGCGAGAACCCCGCAGATGATTAGTGCGGCGACCGGCCACAGTGTGCGGATGAGCAGGGAACGCCGCAGTGAACGAGCCATCTCCGCCTCCCGCACCTTCGCCATGATGCGAGCGGTCAGTCCCTCGTCACCGCGAAGCCGCTCGCCGCTTGCCAACCGATCCACCTGGCGAAGCTCATCCACTAACTTGCGGCAGTCCGCACATGCGATCAGGTGTTGGCGGACGGCCCGATATTCGTCGCCGTCCAGAAGGCCACACGAATAGGCGCTCAGTTTGCCTGCCGCCTCTTCACAGGTCCCAGCAGTCCCGTCTTCCCGGCTAGCTGTCGCAGTCGTTCCCGGCCGCGATGGAGCCAGGATTTGACCGTACCTTCCGGCGCACGTAATGCTCCCGCGATCTCGGCAACTGACAGATCCCCCAGGTAGAATAGCGCCAGTGCCTCACGCTCTCTGTCGGGGAGTTGAAGCAGCAGGGCAGTCATCGGGGCCGACGAGGGTCTGGCAGTTGTGCGGAGTTCCTGTTGGCATCTGGCCGTCTCCGCGACAGTGCGCGTTCGTGCCTCGCGGCGGCCGCGAGAACGCAGGTAGCCGCGTGCCTCGTTGACCGCTATTGCGTACAACCAGGTGCTGAAGCTGGCCTCGCCGCGAAAACGGGAGAGCTGCTGGTATGCGCGCACGAAGCTCTGCTGGGCAACGTCCTCGGCGGCGTCCCTGTCGCCCACGATCCTGTGGCATAGCGTGAGTATGCGGTCGCGGTAGGCGCGGACTAATGCTTCGAATGCCTGATCGTCACCGGCCCGCGCACGCTGCACCGCCGCCAGCTCGGGACTGGCGCGGCAACCCCTTTTCCTTGCCCAGAGGGCGTGGAGTGCGGCGTCTCTCGCTTCCATTCTTATACCTCTGATGTCGCAGCATGGGCGCGGGGTTGCAGGGCCACGGAAAACCTTCCCCGCCGCTGCCGGTGCAACCTTCGCGACCGTCGGCGGCATCCCATACTATGAAACGCGCTCAATGAGCCTCAATGAAAACAGTGGGTGATGCGTCATGACAGGTTTCGTCACAGTGTTCATCGTCTTCATCGTGGTGGGGATTCCTGTGCTCAGTCTGGTAGGTCTTCGCGCCTACTGGCTGTGGCTGCGCGAGCGCACGCTGCACGCCGCGCTTGAGGAGCGGAAGATCCTCATCGAGCGCGGCATTACCGATTTGCCGCCGCTGGAGATCCCCGAACTCGAAGCCCGGCCTCCCGCTGCCCAGGACGCTCCTGCAGCACCGGTGGGACGTCCGGTTACTATCCGCTCGGTAACACACCTCATCGGT
>JAUWOG010000428.1 GCA_030612305.1 Armatimonadota bacterium
GCAGTATCGCCCCGGCAGGCGTACGGAACAGACCCGTTCCCGTCCCAAACGGCGGCGCTACAAGCACCAACTTGTTCGCGAACTGCTCCCTCAGCCTATCCGATGGTTCCTTCAACACCCGGCTGTACGAAGCACGCCGGAAGTGGTCATAGCCACCATAGAAGTTTACCAGCGCCTCCGCAGATGGCAGCAACGGGAACGTCTTGTCACCCACCGAGATCGTGTCTGTACGGCGGTTGATCGAGCCACGCGAAACCGAAATGAACTGCCGGTAGCTCTCAAGAGCCAGCGAAGGCAACAGCGTATCCTCATAGGAAACCATGGTCGGCACTGCGCGCAGTATCAGGTCTCTGTCTTGATACACATTCAGACACCCCACGCCGTCGCAGGCCTCCTGCAAGTCCGCGTCGGGCAGAAGCAGCCGGCCCGGATACAGATTTGCATGACGCGGAGTCCGCCCCGTGCCCAGCGCGTGCTCCTGAAGGCATTTCAGCTTCTCGCCAGCATCGGCCTCAGTGCCTTCCTCGATGAAGAAGGGCAGCACCGTCCCGCACTTGGAGCCCGCAAGCGCCGCCTTGAACTGCTCATGACCTGGCGCCGGCGCAGTCGCAGCCCTTAGCACCGCCAGCTCCTTGAAGTCGAAGACTATGACACTCGCTCCTGCCGCATCGAGCTGTCTCAACAGCCGGGCATGGACATCAAGCGGCCATGGCCACGGGCCCAGCTCGCTCATGCTGTCGGTGTCTATACTTACAATTATGATCTGCTCGGGCGCTGCCCGCTCTCCACGCAGCTTGTAGCAGACGCTATACAGCCAGTAGTCCATCCCTTGCAGCATCCCTGCAAGTAGCATGAACACCACGCCCACCAGCACCGTCACCGAGATGACAATGCCCAGCGCTAGTTCCCTCGGAACGCGCAAATTCAACGACCCCTCTTGCCGCTTTCTTTCGCCCTCAAACCGCGCCACTCACCACCAGGAGCCAGCGCCTCTGCCTTGTCGTTCGCCGTACGTCGCTTGGACAACAGGCATCCTGCCCGCCGATGGCATCCGCAGCATCCCCGCCCGGCTGGTGCTCCCTCACTGCTCGCCTTACAGCAAGATTATATGACAACGCGGGGACGTTATCAATACTACGGCCGCGCCGGCTCAACGTTCATCAGGTCTTCCTCCATCACCTCGTGCCAGCCCGACGAAGACACCACTCGCCATGTCCTCCCCTCCTTCCGCCACGAAGACATGATGTCATAGTCGAACCTCTCCGCCTGCGCCTCGGCCGGCCACACCGTCACCTTCAGTCGCACCTCCGCGGTATCGTCTGCCACATCCAGCGTCCGCGCCTGGGTATTCACCTGCCACCGCTGATGGCCGCGCAGGCCGGCGAGGACCAGACGCGTCACTGCCCGCTTGTCCTGCCCGAGCGCGTCCTTGTACTCGTTGGACAACACACGCGTCACACCCGCGACGCTCCCACGCTCTGCAGAGGCCTCGGCGTCCGCAATAGCCAGGAGGATCTGCTCCTCATCTGACGGCGGCGTCCCGAAGCAGCACAGCTTCGCCGCGATTATCACAGCCGCGATAAGCGCTACTGGCACAGCTACTCGGAACACCTTCCCCACCACCTTCGTGCACCTGCCTTTCTACACCATCGCCATGGTGCCCGCACACTGAGTATAACACAACCACATCCGCCAACGCTCCGACACAAAGGTTCATTGGACCTCCACGGCGAAACAGTACTTGCGTATCCTGACTCCTTCCTCGCAGGGGTTACGCGCAAGGCCGTACGACACTGCGACAGAACACCAGGGAGAGATACTCATGCGACTACTGAAGACCTGCCTTTTCTGCCTCACGATGCTGAGCTTCGCCGTCCTCGCCGCGCCACAGGACGCCACGGATCTACTTGTCGTCAACGCCATCAGAGCCACGCAACCCATCACCATTGACGGCAACCTTGACGAGCCGGTCTGGGCCACGGGTGACGAATGGCACGGGCAATTCAGCCTCCTCGGCAAGCCCGACCTCAGAGCCTCCGTTCAGACGCGCTTCAAGCTCGCCTTTGATGACGAGAACATCTACCTCGCCGCCGTCCTCGACGAGCCCCACATGGACAAGCTCAAGGAGACCGCCACCGACCGCGACCGTCACGTCCACCGCGACGACTGCCTCGAGTTCATGCTGGACCCACAGGGCGAGAGGACCGAGTATTTCCACTTCGCGGTCAACTCCCTCGGCACGCTCTACGACGCCGAGCTCCGCCAGGGCGGCCATGTCCGCAGCGTTGACTGGGATTGCCCCTGGGAGGCAGAAATCTCCAGACAGGACGCCTCATGGACGGTCGAAGCCTGCGTGCCGGTGGTCTATCTCGGTCTCACTGGGGCTTCCACTGGTGACTGGGCGCTCAGTGTCACTCGCGAGCGGCAAGCCGACAAGCGGGAGCTTTCGTCTTTCACCGATGCCCTCGGCGGCTTCCACCAGCCGGCCAGGTACGCCGTCCTCAAGCTCCCGGGCGCAGATTTTGCCAAATTCCTCTGGCACATAGAGCCGCCCTTCGAGGCCACCGTCCTCCCCAGAGAC
This sequence comes from Armatimonadota bacterium, assembly GCA_030612305.1. Lineage (GTDB taxonomy): Bacteria > Armatimonadota > Zipacnadia > Zipacnadales > UBA11051 > UBA11051. The sequence continues at coordinate 2,582 of JAUWOG010000428.1, forward strand.
GGCAAGCTCGTCTATGAGGCCAAGACTCACATCACCAATCAGACGGGCCGGTTCTGGTTTCTCAGCATCGCCCCGGGCCTCCAGAAGGGCGTCAAGCACGAAACCGGCCCCCGTGTCCATGCCGGCCTCGACGCCGGCCAGGGACGCCAGGTCGCCTTCTCCGCCCCCCTGCCCGAGCCCGGCAAGCAGACCCTCCAGATACGTCTCCTCGACCGCCGCAACCCGAGGCGCGTCCTCGCCGTCAAGACAATCCCGCTCCAGCTCACCTACAGCCCGATTACCATAGACGTAACCAAGCCCTGTTACCGCCGGACCATTTACGCCACCCAGAAGCTCGCCGCCATCGAGGCCGACATCCACCTGGCGATGACGCTCGAAGAAATGGCAGGCTCGCAGGTGCATGCCGCTCTGATGAAGGGTACCGAAAAGATCGCCGCAAGCGCGCCGGTCAAGGCCGCGACGACATGCCACATTTCGGTCCCCATCCCGACGCTGGCGGACGGCGAATACGCACTTACCGTGAGCGTGACTCGAGCCGACAAGGCGCTCCATGAAGCCCAGACCGGGATCGCCAAAGTCCCGCCACCACCTGGTGGACACGAATGGCGCCTCAACGAAAACAATGTCCTGCTCCACAACGGGGAGCCCTATTTCATCTACGGTTGGTTCAGCGGCAGCGCCGCCGACCTCGCCGACCCCGACCTGCCGTACAGCGCGACCCAGAGCTATGGCGCACACTGGCACGACAGCGAGAAGGTCCGCCGCGACATGTTCGACCCGATTGCTGAAACTGGTGGCTTCATCACCACCTACCCGTACCCGACGCCACGCATGATGGATACCGATGCCTGGGGGCGCCCCCGCAATGCCGAGGAGAAAGAGACACTCCGCCCGCGCAGCGCCGAACTCAAGGCCCACCCGGCATTATGGGCAGGGTATCTCGCCGACGAGCCTGAGCTCAGGCCCGCTC
>JAUWOG010000395.1 GCA_030612305.1 Armatimonadota bacterium
GCCGGCGCAGACGGTGCGGGCGACGCGCATGTAGGGAACCTGCTCGCCCATGTACAGGCCTGCCATCATGCTGCAAGCCGCCAGACAGCAAAGGACCACCGCCATGGCGTACTGGTCAGACTTTGGCGTGGCTTTCAGGCCGAGGACATAGATGACGTATCCGGTCGCCCAGGCCATGACGATGGCCCCGAGAAGAGTCGAGCTGCCGACGGGGATAGGCAAGCCCCGCAGCGGCCAGAACCACTGCCCGGCGATGCCCAGCGACAGCATGTTCAGCCACATCAGCACGCCCGCAGCCAGGGTCAGGGCAACACCGAGCGCCAGCGCCACCCAGGAGGCCGGTGCGCACCAACGCAACCTACTCGTAGCCGTCCCCGTCTCTTCGGGGTCTGGTTGCTGCATGGAGTTGCTCGACTTCCTCCGCAGTGAGCTCGCGGTACTCGCCGGGCTGGAGGCTGCCCAATGTCAGTGGCCCGAGCGCGACGCGTCTGAGAGCTAGCACATATTTGCCGACGGCCTTGCAGAGGCGTTTGACCTCTCGCTTGCGGCCCTCGTGCAGCGTCAGGCTCAGCACCGTGCTGTCGACTTCCCTGTGCACCACCTCGGCGGCATCGGCGGCAGCAGGCCCGTCCTCCAGTTCGACTCCGTCAAGCAAGGCCTGCAGCTTCTTTTCGCCGAAGCGCCCCCTGACGGTGACGAGGTAGGTCTTCGGAACTTCGTAGCTCGGATGCGTCAGAGCGTGGGCGAGGTCGCCGTCGTTGGTCAGCAGCAGCAGGCCCTCGGCATCCATGTCGAGTCTGCCGACGGGATAAACGTGTCTGCGAAAGCGTTCCGGGATCAGTTCCATCACGATGGGACGTCCCTGCGGGTCATCACGCGTGGACACGATACCGACGGGCTTGTTGAGCATCAGGTAGTAGCGCGTCTCGGCGAAGCTGATTACCTTGCCGGATACTGCGATGATATCCCGTTCGGGATCGGCCCTCGTGCCCAGTTCGGTGACTATCTTGCCGTTAACTGACACGTGCCCGGCCGCGATGAGCTTCTCACTCTGCCTGCGCGAGGCGACGCCTGCGCGTGCCAGCAATTTTTGCAGCCGCTCCATGAAGCAACACCCCAACAGACGAAGCCAGCAGTAGCAGCAGTGTGCCTGCCGGTATGTAGTGGTCAACAAGTTCCGCCCGGAAGCTCTTGGCGACGGACTCCGCAGCCACCAGTGGAACACGGTACTCCACACCGGCGTAGTTGATCCACAATTGCCCCAGTGGCTGCCCCTTCGCCACCGGAGCCTCGATCGGCAGGATGTCAATGTCGGGCCGTGGGGGCTTGTCCCCGCGTCTCACCGGCAGGCGGAGCTTCTCCGTAGCCGACACCTGCGTGGTTTTGACCGTCCCTCTTGTGACCTCGCAAGCGAACGGTATGATGCCCTTCTTGACGACGTCCACTTGCTCGAAGTTCGCAAAGCCCCACTCGAGGAGGGCCCTACTGTCAACTCGCCGGTCCTTGCAGTCGAGGCACGCGCTGATGAGGCGCCACCCATCAATGCTCGCCGATGCGACGAGGCAATTCCCCGCCTGCTTGGTGTAGCCGGTCTTCACACCATCTGCCGCCGCCCATGTGCGCAGCAGTTGGTTGCGGTTCGTCAACTGCCGGTCCCATTCCTTGCCCGGCCATGGGATAACGGCTTCCTCGATGTCGGTTATCCGCGCAATCTCTTCGTAGGCGAGGGCCGCACGGGCCATCTGCGCCAGGTCGTACGCCGTCGTGTAGTGGTCATTGTGATGCAGCCCGTGAGGGTTGGTGAAGTGCGTTCCCGTCAGGCCGAGTTCCTTTGCCCGGGCGTTCATCATGGCGATGAATGTATCGTAGTCCCCGCCTGCAGTTTCGGCTATCGCCACTGCCCCGTCGTTGGCCGACTTCATGAGCAGGCCCATGAGCAGGTGGCGGAGGAGTATCTTCTCTCCGGCAGCGAGATTGAGGCTTGCCTCTCCAACGGCCGCCGCCCGTTCGCTGACCGTGACGCTCTCATCGAGGCCACCCCCCTCGACGCACAGGAGCGCCGTCATTATCTTCGTCGTACTGGCGGGGTAGCGCCGCTCTTTCGCATTGCGTTCGTAGAGCGTGAGACCCGGGGTCTCATCAATGAGGATGGCAGCCGTGGCGGACAGGACGGGCAGGCCGTCGGCAGTCTGGTCATCCGGGCCGGGGGAAGGCTGTGCCTTGTCGCCCTTGTGTGCGGCCGGAACAGAGCGTGGGGCGGAGTCCTGCGCAGTGTCCTTAGCCGCAGTCGGCACAGCTACGCTCAACACCGCAACCAAGGCAACCGCAGCAGATCCTATACTGCGAAATGGTCTTGGGATTCTGATGAGGGCGCATCCTTCCGGCCCGGCGTTTCCATCTCACTTGCGCCGTCGCATGGGTCGAGCTTGTGGCCCGAACCGTCACTGGCGGCCTCAAGTCCGTCCACTTCGTGCTCTGCCGCCGGCAGGTCCCCCGCCTCGTCCTCGAGGGCAGGCTCGTCCCGCGTGTCGGCCTCATCCCCCGGTTGCACATCGCCTTCCACAAGCGGCTCAGTGCGGAGTTCTACGTCAGGCAGAGGGAGTGACACGTCCGGCAGGTCGTCCAGGCTGTCGAGGCCGAACGCAGAGAGGAAGTGGCTGGTGGTAACCAGCAGAAACGGTCGTCCGGGCACACTGGCTCGGCCCGTGATACGCAGCAGGTTCTTCTCTATCAGCGAGTTGATGGCGCCGCTGGAGTTGACACCGCGCAGCAGGTCTATCTGCGGCCGCGTGATGGGCTGCTTGTAGGCGACTATCGCCAGCACCTCAAGGGCCTGTCGCGAAAGCCGCTGGGGGTCCGGCTCGAGAAGCTCCTGGACATAGTCGGCGAAGTCCTGGCGCGTGGCCAGGGTGTAGCCGCCTGCCAGGTTCATCACATGCAGCCCGTGGCCGCTCAACCTCTGTTGGAGTTGTTCGGCCAGTTCTGCGATGCGTTCGATCTCGATATCGAGCACTTCAGCGGCCCGCTGCGCCGACAGTGGCTCCTGAGCGACAAAAAGCAGGCACTGGAAAGCGTTGACCAAGTCCGGCGATGTCATATAGCCAAGCCTCAAATCGTAGAAATCCAGGCGTCGGTCGAGTGCGATGAGGGCTCACGACGTATGCACACGGCGATGGCGCGTATCCAGACGCGTCGTCCGAATAGAGCAGCCGGCGGCCCATTCTCCGTGCTCATTGTTGCGTGTTGCGCGAGGAGCGCGAACAGAGGGCCCACTCAGGATGCTAACTGCACTGTGAAGTTGCTGTGCCCCTCGACGGGGCCCACGACAACTCGGCCACGCCGTATCAGCTCCAGGATGGCCAGGAATGTGACAATGATATAGACGCGCGAGGCGGGCATGTCCACGAGCTCGGTGAAACGCACTGCGGCGTTGCCTGCGGCGTATAGCTCGTTGAGTATTTCCGGGAGGCGTTCGCTGACAGTCACCGTGCGGCGCTGCACGACGCGTGGAGGAGCGGGTGTAGCGCGCCTGAGCAGTTCACCCACAGCAGCTACCATATCGAAGATGGACACGTCCGTCAGTTCGATAAGCCCGGTGCCGATCTGGTCCTCGTCGGTCGAGCGCAAGAAGAGCTTCTGGCGGAGCTTGCGCGACTCGTCGAGCTGTCCGGCGGCGTCGCGATAGACACGGTACTCTTCGAGGCGTCGCGCCAGTTCCGCCTGCGGATCGAGGTCTATGTCTTCTGCTTCGTCTTCGTCCTCCTGGG
>JAUWOG010000076.1 GCA_030612305.1 Armatimonadota bacterium
GTCCGGGTCGAGTACAGTGCCGGCGAACAGCGGCTCAGTCGGATGGACTGCGATGACCTTGACTTCGCCGCGCACCGGCAAGCCACTGAGCTCGAAATACCCCTCCGCATTGGTGACTGCCGGATGCACCACGCTGTCGCCGAACACGAGGGCGTCAGGCACCGCTTGCTGCTCCGAGTTGCTCACCCATCCGCGCACGGTACGTCCTCGGGGGTCAACAATGAGCGGGCCCACTTGACGCTCTTCCCCCGGTGCAAGAGTGAATAGCTCGCCGCCGGCCGCAGCGGCAATGCCCACAACCCGTGCCACCGTTGCCGCCTCAGACAAGAGGGCCATCTGTCGAAAAATGGAACTCGCACCCCGTCCGGACCGATGACCCGTCCGGAGACTGTCACCTGCTGGGCACCCAAAGGCCCGGCAGAGAAGAGCAAGCAGAGCAGAATGCCGCCGGGTACTACATACCGGCGCAGCAACACTTTCATCACGCTTCACCTCATATTCGAAGTCCGAGATATACTGCCACCAGGACTGCCCTGGACCCCACCATTTCCAGGCACAGATTCAGCCGTAGTCCTCGACGCCGGCCTGGTCCCCGCCGCAAGGCTGCAGGTGGTGGTGGAGGTGCTCGATGGGCTCACCGCAGGCGATGTGGCGCCGGTACATCAGCATGTAATCAGCATAGTACCACTTGTAATGTCTTCGCCGCCGTTCAACCAACACCTGCGCCTCTTTGAGCGTGTAGAGTATCTCCCCCTCGAGCGACAGCCCCCGTGCTCTCGCGAGCTCCCCGCTGGCGCGGTGCTCACACTGGGCGACTGACCTTTCCGCTCCCGTGGGGCAGGCTTCCGTCTTGCCGATGCCCTTCGTATGCGCAAGCAGAACTTGCGCCACCGTTGCCGCCTCAGAGAGGAGGGCCATCTGCCGAAGAATGGAACTCGCACCCCGCCCGACACGTTCATAGACAAAAGCAGGCCCATCAGGCACACTATCAATAGACCGTAGCATTTGACCACGGGTGCGCAACGGCTCTATACTTCACATATACGCCATCAGCTTCAAGGTCGTCAGCGTCCGCCACTGAGGGGGTGCGGTCCTCTGCGCCATTCACCGGCTGTCTGGGCTGTCATTATCGCCGTTTGCATAGCGGCGGGGCCTGTCTGCGCACAGGACCTCCAGTGGGATGCGACTGTCGGCTTCGACGGCGTCTGCGCGGAAGACGCCTGGACGCCGGTGAACGTGGACATCACCAACACCGGCCCATCGCAGACCGGACAGATAATCGTCCCTATCCTCACCTCCGTCGGCGCTCCCAAGCTGCTCGCCAACTACGCCACCACCGTCGAGCTCCCCTCAAATTCACGAAAACGATACACCCTCTATGTACCCTCCACCAGTTTCAGCGACATCTACTTGCGCCTGCCGAGGGGCGTCCAGAAACGCAAGCTCGAGGCTCGAACGGAGGTCGGCACCGATGACTTCCTCGTCGTCGTAGTGGGCGGCGATCCCGGCCACATGAAGCACCTCACCGGAACCAGGCTTAGCTCTGTGCACTTCCGCGCCGGCAGGTCGCTGGACCTGGAGGGCGAGCTGCAGGTCGGTAACACAGCCTGGGACGAACTACCCGACTCATGGCTCGGCTGGGACGGTGTGGACGCCGTGATGCTCGGCGATGCAGGCTTTGCGGCCGCCGCATCAACCCAGATCAAGGCCCTGCTCACATGGGTCCAGCTCGGCGGCAGCGTCATCGTCCCCGGCGGCACCTTCGCACCCGCCATGGCGGACGGCCCGTTTGCCGAGATGCTCCCTATCGCGGTCACCGGAACCGCCACTGTGCCTCATCTCGGAGAGCTGGACGCCTGGGGTGACAGCCCCCTGACCAGGCAGCGGGCGCTGGTAGCTGCAGGCAAGCTCCAAGCTGACGCGACGCTCTGGTGCGGCTCAGAGAAGCGCCCTCTCATCGCCATGCGCAAGGCCGGTGCCGGCCGTGTCGTGATGACTTCCTTTGACTACGGCGCGGCTCCGGTACGCCATTGGGACGGCCAGTTCGCCCTATGGACGCGGCTGCTCGCACGCGCCGAAGCTACAAGCTCACTGACTGAGGACACCGAGAGCAAACGCGATCCCTACGACTACGGCCGGACCACCCTCCAACAGGCGGCCGGATACACTCCCGAAGCGCGCCTGCCCTCAATCTGGCTCATCGTCGGCTTCCTCTTCGCCTACCTGATCGTGCTGGCCCCGCTCCAGTACGCCGTCCTCAAGCGCATGGACAGGCGCGAGCTGGCGTGGATCATCACTCCCCTCATCGCCATTCTCTTCTCGGTCGCGGCCTACCAGGTCGGCTTTGCCATCCGCGGCGGCCAGATCATCGTCAACCGCCTCGCCATCATCGAGACACAGCCGGCAACTCGATTCGCCGGAGCGCGCGGATATGTCGGCATCTTCTCCCCGACCAGGACTGAGTACGAACTCCTCCTCGGCGACACTGCCGCCAGCGGCCGCGAACTCAGCCGCGGGGGCGAGAAGCTCTTCGGCACACCCACCGTACATTATGGGAACCCGACCCGCATCACCGATGTGGACATCAACATGTGGACGACGCGGGTCTTCTGCGCAGAGTTCGTCGCCGACCTCAAGGGCGGAATCACCGGCACCTGTGAATACGACGGCACATACCTCAGAGCCAGGGTGAAGAACGAGACCGCTCTCGACCTGCGCGACTGCCGCCTGATTGCGCACCTTCGCGAAGGCCCCGTAAACGATTTGACCCCCGGCCACGAAGACGCATTCAACTGCAACCCGACGGGAACGAAGAGAATTCAGCAGTATGGCAGCTACACGCGCGGCTCGCAGACAGGTGCCAAGTGGCAGACAGAGGACATCGCCGTGTCGGCTCTCTTCGGAGAGCGCCACTACAGCGGGTCCGTACCGGGCCTCGAGGGGCTCTTCGCCGACCGTTTCGCTCCCTGCTTCGTTGCGATAGCCGATACGCCTCTGGTGCCGGTCACCCTTGCAAGGCAGAGGCCGTCATTCAACGACCGCGCTCTCATCGTTGTCCGCCTCCCGGTCCACTTGACCTCCGGCAAGCGCGTGACCGTACCGTCCTTCCTCATCCCCATGCGCATCATCTCCACAAGCGGCGCTACGTCCATCAGCGTTGAGGAGTACCAGAGCACTGCTTCGATGACCGTCAGCCGGGGCCATGCCGTCATCGAGTTCCGCGTCCCGCTGGGGAAGAACGGGGGCACGGCGAGGAAGCTCAAACTTCGTATCGGGCTATCGGCCTCTTCGTACCCCAGCGGCCCGCCTCCGCCCCCTGGGCCCGGTATGCCTGCGCCCGGTATGCCTGCGCCTTCGGTTGCCTCCACCACGGGCGCACAGAGCACGACAAGCTTCTGGGCACACAACTTCACAACCGACAAATGGGAGCAGCTTGGAGACGTGACGAAGACCTCCCAGCTCCCACATCCTGCTGAATTCATGGGCGAAGACGGCCGCGTGCTCTTCAAGATCCAGGTAGAGGGCGCCGGCGAGACATTCATTGTCCCCAGCTTGGAGGCCGAAGTCGAGGCCGACTAGAAGGGCGCAGGCATGATCCACGTCCAGGGCCTGACAAAACGCTACGGAAACATAACCGCCGCCAATGACCTCACCTTCAGCGTCGAGGCCGGCGACGCCTTCGGATTCATCGGCCCCAACGGTGCCGGCAAGACCACCACCATCCGCATGCTCGCTGCACTGCTCAAACCGGACGAGGGCACTGCCACGATCAACGGCTATGATGTCCTCCAGGAGCCGGAGGGTGTGCGTGCCTCGGTCGGCTACATGCCTGACTTCTTCGGCGTCTATGAGGACATGAAGGTGTGGGAATACCTTGATTTCTTCGCCGCCGCCTATCGCGTGGCGTGGCGCAGGCGACCGGCTCTCATCCGCGATGTCCTCGAACTGACCGATCTCTCAGCCAAGCGCGACACCTATGTGGACGCACTCTCCCGAGGCATGAAGCAGCGCCTCTGCCTCGCCAAGACGATCATCCATGACCCTGACCTGCTGCTGCTCGATGAGCCGGCTTCCGGCCTCGACCCCCGCGCTCGCATTGAAATCCGCGAACTCCTCCAGCAACTCTGCAGCATGGGCAAGACCATTCTCATCTCCTCGCACATCCTCCCCGAGCTGGGGGACCTCTGCAACAAGATCGGCATCATCGAGCAGGGCAAACTCCTCATGGTCGGCGCCGTCGAGGACATCTGGCAGCAACTCGAAGGCGGCACGCAGTTGGTCATCGTCGTCCATGACCGGCAGCAAGAGGCCTCTGACTTCCTCGCCGCGCGACCCGACATCGCCGACGTCGAGCTGGAGGAAAACGCCCTCCATGCGGTGTACCGGGGCGACCCCGACGCCCAGTCCGCCGTACTCACCGCCCTCGTCGAGAGCGGCTTCCGCGTGACTTCCTTCGCCGAGCGCGAGACCGACCTCGAGTCACTCTACATGCGCCTCACGAGGGGGATTGTCTCGTGAGGGTCCCCGGGCTGAATATCGAAGACACCCTCAAGCGCTGCTTCCACTTCAACCCGTGCATAGCCGTCCACGAGCTACGGATGCGCATGCGTGGCGCCAGGCCTTTTGTCGTCCTCTTCTTCTATGCCCTGCTGGCGGCGGCCACTGTCCTCATCACGCTGGCAGTTATCAGCCTGCAGAGCTCATACTACTATGGCACACCGGACACTGACCCCACGCCGGGACGCCCAGCTTTTGCCGCGCTCGCCTTCTCACAGTTGGCACTGATACTATTTGTGATACCTGCCTACGCCGCCGGTGCCATCACCATGGAGCGCGAGAAGCACACGCTCGAGATGCTCCGCGGCACACTCCTCTCGCCCGCCGATGTCGTCACCGGAAAGCTCGTCGTCGTCCTCGCCTTCGGAGTACTCCTGCTCCTGACCTCGGCCCCGGTGGCGGCATGGTGCATGATGCTGCGAGGAATATCGCCTGCCGAAGTCGCCCTCACCTACAGCTCCCTGCTGATCATCGCGCTCTGGGTCGCCACACTCGGCATGTTGTTTTCAGTTCTGCTCAAGCGAACTACCGCTGCCATCGTCGCAACCTACATTACCGTAGTCGTATGGTGCGGTGTCCCGGCGCTACTGTCAGCCCTCGTTCACAATCTCGCCCGCGGCTGGTCATACGTGTACGCGAATCTGCTCACACTCAGTTTCCTCGTTATGACGGTCGGCACTGTCTTCGGTTGGCTGGTCTTCCTCATCTGCAGAATGTATGCGGCGCGCGGCTCCACACGCTCAGCGACGAGGGCCGGCACGCTCGTGTCCGCGCTCATCGCCTGCGCATCAGTCACCCTCGTCTTCGGGGTGCTGCTGGTTCCTCTGTTCGAAGCGGGTTTAACGGGTAGCGGAGCGCGGGCGACGCTGGTGGCGGCGCCCTATGGCGGCCCTGTGCTTATTCTCTTCGCCGAGGACTTCGTGGCAAGCCGGAGTCGCATGACCGTTCCCGAAACCCAACTCATCGCGTGTGCCGTCACCGGCGGCATCTACCTGATCATCGCCATCTTCTTCTGGATACGCTCGATAGTCCTCTTCGAGGAGCGCAAGTGGGCCGTATGAAGGGTCACAGTATCGTGAAAGCCGGTCTCATCGAAGATACACTCAACCGCCGCTTCCACTTCAACCCGTGCGTAGCCGTCCACGAGTTACGAATGCGCATGCGCGACGGCAGGCCTTTTTCGGTGCTTTTCTTCTATGCCTTGCTCGCCATCCTGTCAGTGCTCATTACTCTCGCCGTTGTCACCTTCTCGTACTCGGGCTTCTACGACCCGATGACATCCGAAGTCGGCCTCGGGCGCATAACCTTCACCGCCCTCGCTTACGCGCAGATGATCCTGATGCTCTTTGTCCTCCCCGCCTATGGCGCGGGCGCAATCACCATGGAGCACGAGAAGCGCACCATCGAGATGCTCCGAGCCACACTGCTGAGCCCTTCCGATGTCGTCACCGGCAAGTCCCTGGTCGTCCTCGCCTTCGGAGCGCTGCTGCTCGTCACCTCCGTGCCGGTGGCCGCCTGGAGCATGATGCTCGGCGGCATCTCGCCCACCGATGTCCTCCTCACCTATAGCTACCTCTTTGTCATCGCCACGTGGGCATCGGCAATCGGCATGTTCATGTCAAACCTCTTCACCAAGTCCATCACCGCCATCGTCGCCTCTTACGTCGTCCTCGGCTTCTGGTGCGCGGGAATACCGGCCGCAGTGAGCATCGTGGGAATGACGTTTTCCCAGTCCTCCTCAACGTCGGCTGCAGGTTTCGTCTCCTTCGCCTTTCTCGTGCTGGTCGTCGGCATAGTCTCCGGCTGGCTGTTGTTCCTGATACATCGCCGCATCTGGAGTGCGATATTCAAGCGCGCCGGCAGGAATCTTGCCACACTCGTCTCGGCATTGGCGGCCGTGCTGCTCGTCTGGCTCATCTTCCGGGGCCTGATGTCTCCGCTTCTGGGAATCGCTGATCTGAACCGTCCCGAGTCCATGCTGCTGCTCATTCCTTATGGCGGGCTGGGACTAATCATCTATCCCAGCGGCGCCGAGGCGATGTTTCAGTCAAGCAGCGCCGCGCTCACTGCCGACCAGATCCAGCTTTGCGCGTGGGCCTTCAGCGCAGGCATCTTCCTGCTGATGGCGCTGCTACTGTGGCTCCGCTCGATAGCGCTCTATGAGTCGAGAAGTCGGACCCGAACCTGACATGACGTAAGGAGTGACGCTCGTGGTCTCTGAGATCGCCACAACAGCGCATTTCGATCAGCCCGCCCGGGTGCTGCGCCGAGGGCTCTCAAGACTCCGCCTCCGTGTCCGCGCCCTGCTCGCTCTCCGGCTTGCGACGCTCGGCGCCGCGCTGGTGGCCGCTGTCTCCATCCCCACCGTCTTGCTCGCGAAGCTCCTCGGCCTCTGGCTACCCCTTCTCTTGCCCGAGATGCTCATTGCCGCCGTGCTGCTCATCGCCACAGTCTCCGCTCTCGCCTGGCGCCTGCCCAGCCCGGTCGTCGCAGCCAGCATAGATAGCCGCCTCAGCCTCCGCGACCGCCTCGCCACGGCCGTCCAGTTGACCTCCGACAATGATGCCTCCGGCATGGCCCGCGCGATGGTCCACGATGCCCTCCCCCACCTTGTCAGCCTCAATCCCGCCGCTGCCTACCCTCTCCGCGCCTATCGCTCGACCAGGCTCCTGGGCATCCTCCTCCTCGTCCTCCTCGCCATCCAGTTGGCCCCCATCCCGCCGCTTCTGCTCTCCGCGCAGCAGCGCCAGGAGAAAGCCCTCCTCCGGAAGCAGGCCGCCGAAATCGAGCCGCTGGCGAAGCAGTTGCGCGAGCAGGCTGACAAAGCCGACGACGCCGAAGCGCAAAAAGTCGCCCGCAAGCTCCGCAAGCTCGCCCTCAAGATGAAGCATGGCAAGCTCGACCGCAAGCAGGCCCTCCTCAGTCTCAAGGACATGGACAAAGACCTCCGGAAGCTGGAGAAACGAGTGGCGCCCCGGGGAGTGAAGACGGCACAGAAGGCCGCCGAACAGATGACCGCGGCCGAACGCAATCGCCTCGCCGACCAGGCCCGGCAGATGGCGCAGCAGGCCGCCAAAAAGGGCGATCGCGAACTCCAAAGCAAGCTCAACAAGCTCGCCGACAAGGCAAAGAAGGCAACAAATCGCGAGTTGAAAGAGCTTTCCAGGCAGCTCAAGAACCAATCGGCCAAGCTGGGCGCTCAGTACAAGCTGCCCGGCAACCTGCCGGCCTCACTCTCGGCGGCCCTTGCCCAACAGGATTGGGAAGCCGTCCTCCAGCATCTCGATGACATGACGACCCCGCTTGACGAACTCGAGGGCCAGCTCACCAAGGAAGAGATGGACGCACTCGCCGAGCAGATGGACGACCTCGCCGAGGCCTTGGAAGACACCGACCTCCAGGAGATGTCCGAAGCCCTGCGCGAGGTCGCCAAGTGCCTGCGCAAGGGGCAGTGCAGTAAGGCCGCCCGCTGTCTCGCCAAAGCCACGGGGGCCTGCCAGGGCAGAGCCGCCGGACTCGGCCTCGCCAAGCGCTGTGGAGCTTGCCGCCAAGGCCTCGCAGGATGTTGCGGCTCTTGCTCAGGCGCGCGCAGCGGGATGGGCATCGGTCCGGACGACGGCTCGCAGCAGAGCATCCCACCCGGCGCCGACCCGGCCTCTCTCTACGATCCGCGCCAGACCGAGACCTCCGGCAGTGCCGAGCGTGTCCGCGCGCGCGTCCGCCCCCAGGGACCGATGCTGACCGTCACTGAGAAGGCTGCGCCGGTCATCATCTCCGGCTCAGAGGTCCCCTACTACGAGGTCATAGGCGAATACTCGCG
>JAUWOG010000251.1 GCA_030612305.1 Armatimonadota bacterium
TCGGCCTCCGTATCGCCCCGCCGTGTCGCGGTCGCGCCTTTCCCTTCGGGGTACTTGCCCTTGCAGCCGCGCAGCTCCAGCGCCTGTGCCATGAACTTGGCAAACACCGGACCGCAGAACCCGCCGCCGCTTGACCCCCGCATCGGTTTGTAGTCGTCGTTCCCGATCCACACCGCACAACTCAAGTCCGGGCTGTACCCGACCCACCACGCGTCGCGGCCGTTCTGACTCGTCCCCGTCTTGCCGCAGATGTCGTCATGCCCACGCACGGCCGCGCGCTGACCCGTACCGGACGTGACAACGGTGCGCATCATCGAGACCATGCTTATCGCCGTCGCCTTCTTGATCACCCGCTCTCGCCGAGGCTTGAAGACCAGTATCGAGTCCCCGCGCGCGCTCTCGATCTTCCGCACAAAGCGAGGTGACGTCTGCAAGCCGCCGCTGGCGAACGTGCAGTAACCGATCGCCTGCTCCAGCGGCGCGAGCTCCGCCGTGCCCAGCGAGATCGCCGGCACCGCCCGCAGTCTCTTCTCAGGCAGCCCGAGCATCGCTGCCCCTTCCTTCTGCACCGTCTTGGCCCCCAGCTTCCGCACTATCCGCACCGAGACGAGATTCACCGATTGAGCCAGCGCCCAACGCAGCGTATAGTTGCCCCCCTGGCTCGGCGAGTAGTTCTTCGGCTGCCAGGGGGGGATGCCAGCCCCCAGCCGGATGCTGATCGGCGAGCCGCTGAACCGCGAGTTGGGCCCGTAGCCCTTCTCCACCGCCGCCGCCCACACATACGGCTTGAATGATGAGCCCGGTTGGCGGCCGTACTGCGGAGGACCCGGGGACGCGCGATTGAACTGCACCTCCCCATACGGCCCGACGCCCCCAACCATCGCCAGCACATCGCCCGTGGATACCTCGACGCAGGCCAGAGCCCCTTGTCCCACCAACTCCCGCTTGATCAGGCCCCGCTTCCGCAGCGACTCCACCTGCTTGGTCAGCTCTTCCTTCGCCACCTTCTGCAGACGCATATCAAGCGTCGTATAGACACGCAGCCCACCCTCATACACCACGTCCACACCGTATTGCTCGCGCAGTTGCTGCACTACCAGGTGCGTGAAGTACGGTGCCCTGAAAGCCGTAGTACTCCGCTCCTTCAACGGGGCCAGGTTGGCTTGTATCTGATGCTGGTCCGCGTCCGCCGCCTGCCGCGTTGTGACCATTCCCAACTCGACCATCGCATGAAGCACATGTCTGCGCCGGCTCTTCGCCCGCTGCGGATAGCGGTAGGGACTCGTCGCTATTGGTGCCCGCGGCAGGCTCGCCAGCAGCGCCGCCTCCGCCAGAGACAACTCCCTCACATCCTTGTCGAAGTACAGCCGCGACGCCACCTTTACTCCATACGCGCCGTGCCCGTAATAGACCTCGTTCAGGTACATCTCCAGAATCTCGTCCTTGGAATACCGGCGCTCCAACTCAAGCGCCAGGATCATCTCCTTTATCTTCCGGTCAACCGTCCGCCTCCGTGTCAGCCACATGTTCCGCACAAGCTGCTGCGTGATCGTGCTGCCGCCCTGATAGATCCCTCCGCGGCGCAGGTTCACCAACGCCGCACGCACAATCCCCTTCGGGTCCACTCCCCGGTGCTCATAGAACGGCCGGTCCTCGATCGCTATCGTCGCCTGCCGCAGATGCAGCGGGATGTCCTGAAGCTCAACCGGCTGCCGGTCTTCCTTGGCGACCTTGCCCAGCAGCGTGTGGCTGATCTTCCCATTTGCGGCGATCTCCGTCGAGTAGATCTCCGTCGTCAGGCGCGGCCGGTACGCCTCCAGCTCCTCCGCATCCGGCAGCAGAGCGCGGACACCCAGAAGACCACCGGCCACGAGGCCGGTGCCGATGAAACAGCATATCAGCACCAGAGCATTCACGAATCGGAGAAACTTCGAATAGCTGCGAATTGACTTTCTGCGCACTTGCACCACCGTCGGCTATTATAGCAGAAACCGCCGATATCTTGTAGATGCACCCGCCGATTGGACGCTTCCACCTCGCCTGCAGCTTGACACCCTCTCCACCTCGTGCCTAAAATAGGACTCACCGGAGCACTGCACACAGCTTCTACGTAACTCCGTGTCGGTCGGGCTTCCAGCCTGACAGAGAGCCCAGGAGGCCACAACGTGCGCCACACATCCCGACGACTACTCGCTTTCGGCCCTGCGGCCCTCTTTGCGACGCTCGTCGCCGCAGTTCTGCTCATCTCCTGCCGCTACGCAGCCGCAGACGACTTCAGTTCCGGCTACAAGATACAGCGCGGCGACGCCCTCAGCATCTATGTCTATGGCGAGCAGGACCTCACCAACGTCTATAGCGTCGGCTCCACCGGCACTATCGCGCTGCCGATGGTCGGCACGCTCAGCGTCGCCGACAAAACGCTCCAGGAGGTCCGCGGCGCGCTCATCGAGAAGCTGGCCGACATCCTTCAGCAGCCCTACGTGACGGTCGGTGTGATCGAGAGCAAGTCCGCTCGCAAGATTTTCATCAGTGGCTACGTCACCAAGCGGGGCGCAATGTCGGTCCCGGCCGGCGGCACTGTCAGGGATGCGGTCGTCGCCGCAGGCCCGGCGGAACGCGCCGACCTCAGCAGAGTCCGCCTTACCCGAGCTGGACAACAGACGCGCGAACTTGACCTCCGAGGCCTCCGCGACGACCATCCGCTCGGCCCCCCTCTTACTCTCAGCTACGACGATGTCATCTACGTCCCACGCATTGACGATGTCATATCCGTCCTCGGAGCCGTTGCCCAGCCCGGTGTCCTCACCGTCCCTCAGGATGAGCGCCTCACCGTGCTCGAGGCCATCACCAAAGTCGGCAAGGGTTTCAGCGAGGATGCTGATGTCACTTCCGCCCTGCTATTGCGCAAAGGCCTGGGCCAGCCGATCAAGATTGACCTGCGCGCGTTGCTTGACGACGGTGACATCTCACAGAACCACGAACTCCGTGGCGGCGATGTGCTACTCGTCCAGAAAGCCGACAGGATCTCCATCGTCGGCATGGTCACCGCTCCCACCGCCTTCCACTCGCGAGAGCCGGTCCCACTCGTTGAGGCCATCATCCGCGCCGGCGGCTTCAACGCCTCCTCAGATGCCGCACACGCCATGCTCTACCGCGACGGCAAGTACACCGAAGTGGACCTCGAAGGCCTCTGGCTGCGCGGCGACATGAGCAACAACATCCAACTCCGCGCTGGCGATACTCTCATCGTGCCCGAGAAGGCGCCACAGGAAATCGTCCTCCTCGGCCCCCTCACCATCAACGGAGTTATGAGTATCTCCGACGTGAGGAACCCCACGCTGCTCAAAGTCGTGATCAACGCCAAGCCTCAGCCGCAGGCCGACCTCCGCGTCGTGCAGGTCTATCGCGATGACGAGCACTTCGTTCGCAACCTCAAGAAGATCGAAGACGAAGGCGACATGTCCCAGGACATGCTCCTCCTGCCCGGCGATGTCGTCGTCGTCAAGGACGCTGCCAAGGTCTATATCATCGGTGCCTTTGGCAAGCCCGGCACCTACCCCTACGACCCCGACAAGTCGCTCTTCGACTACATCACCGAAGCACAACTCGGCGGCGGCTTCGGGCATTCAATCGGCTTCCTCGTAAGAGTGCTGCCCGACGGAGAAACCCAGACGGTTTACATTGACCTGTCCAAGCTCAAGTGGGGGATACTCCCGGAACACGAGGATGTACAGCCCGGCGACATCATCTACTTCCCGCCGGTGCCCGAGAAGGGCAAGGGCATTTGGGACTATGTGCGCGAGGGGCTCTGGCTCTTCGACATCGTTGACCGGCTCCTCAACTGATGGCAGACACAACGCGACCCCGACTCACAATACGGCCCCCACTCCTCACTTCGAGTCGGGGCCGCAGTTCTTCCTTTTCCGGAATTCTCTCTTCTTCCCGGCCGTTCCTCAGCCCGGCCCGCCCTCAACCGGCCTCGGCGTTGAACCGGTAGCCCGCGTCGCGAATCGTCAGCACGTACCTCGGTGCCGAGGCGTTGTCCTCTATCTTCCGCCGCAGATTATACACATGCGTCTCGATGAGGCTCGGATTGTCCCCCTCACGACCCCACACCTTCTCAAATATCTGCGGGCCCGACAGCACCGATCCCTCCGCCTCAACCAGCGCCAGCAGCAGGCGGAACTCCGTCGGCGTCAGGCTTATCTTCGTGTCACCCTTGACCACCTGCTGCGTGTGCATGTCCATCTGCAGCGGCCCGGCCTGCACCATCCGCTCCGTCGAGGTGGTGCTTGCATAGTCAGTCACACGCCGCAGGTGTGCACGCACCCTCGCAATCAGTTCGTCGGACATGAACGGCTTGACCACATAATCATCCGCCCCTACCTCAAGCCCCACGACACGGTCCAGCTTCTCACTCCGCCCCGTGACCATGATGATCGGCACGTTCGACTTCCGCCGCATCTCACGGCATATGGATATGCCATCCGTATCCGGCAGCATGATGTCCAGAATCACCAGATCGAAGTCCCGCTCATTGAATGCCTCCAGCGCGGGGTTTCCCTCCGAGAACGCCTCCACCTCATACCCATCCTGCTCCAGACGCAGGACGATCAACTGCGTCGTATCAGGATTGTCCTCTACGACGAGAATTCTAGTGCCCTTCATCGCTACCAGCTCACTTCCCTCTCAAGGACTCATGATACGTCCTTCGCTCACTTCCCGCAATACCGCCACGGACCCCCATCAACTGGCACGGTAGGCTACGAGCTCACTCCAAGGGAACGCAGTTCCGACACCTAATCATATCATACTAGAACCATCCTCTGCAACGTCCAAATTGCACCAACTGCTCCGTAGAGGGATTGCCACTGTTCCATGACACCTCCCAGTGGTACTCACATCT
>JAUWOG010000742.1 GCA_030612305.1 Armatimonadota bacterium
CTCATCAAACCCACGCACGGAGGCTGGATATATGTCACTGAGGATTGGCGTTGTCGGGGCCGGCAGAGGAAGCGGGCCGGCAGGAGTATTCGCGCGTCACAAAGATTGCGAACTCGTCGCGCTGGCTGACAGGAATCCCGACCGCCTCGCCGAAGTAGCCGGACGCCTCGAGGTCCCGGAGACATACGCCGAACTCGACGATATGCTGGAGAGCGACATTGACGTGGTTTTCGTAGCCACACCGGCTCCGGTTCATGCCGAGAACTCGATTGCTGCGCTGCGGGCCGGCAAGCATGTCATGTGCGAGGTCCCGGCGGTGCCAACGATCGAGTCCGGTCGCGAGCTCGTCCAGGCCGTCAAGGAGACCGGCCTCAAGTACAGCTTCGCCGAGAACATGTACTATTACCCCTACATCGGCACCTACGAGCGCCTCATTCAGGACGGCGACCTGGGCGAGATCGTCTATGCCGAGGGCGAGTACATTCACCAGTGTGACTCACTCATGACCGGGCGACCGGACGACCTCGGCGGCGGACTCGACGGCAGCCTCACCTGGCGCGCCTCCCTCCCCCCCCTCCTCTATTGCACTCACGATCTCCAGCCGCTTCTCCGCATGTTCCGCGACCGCTGCGTCACGGCGGTCGGCATGAACACTGGCAGCCGCAGGCGGCCCGACTTCGGCTGCATAGACATCGGCGTCGGCCTCTTCAAGACCGCCAGGGACATCACCATCAAGCAGCTCTGCGGCTTCTCGGTCGCCAAGGAGCCGGCGCATCACTGGTTCTGCATCTACGGTACGAAGGGCAGCATCGAGCAGGGACGCGGCTGCAGCGGCCTGGCAGCTTCCCACTATCTCTACATCGAAGACCGCTACGATAACCACCAGGGGCCCGTCAAGCTCGACATTCCGCCCAATCATCCCGGCGCACCGCCGGAGGCCACACTTGGCGGCCACGGCACCAGCGAGTATTTCATGGTGGACGAGTTCGTCCAGTGCGTGCTCAATGACACCGACCCGCCTATAGATGTCTATGAGGCCTGCGACTGTACCTTCCCAGGCATCTGCGCACACCTCTCCGCCGAAGCCGGTGGCGAGCCCGTTGATGTACCGGACCCACGCGAGTGGTAGCCGCGTCACGCACAATCATTCGACTCACCAACACCTAAGGGAGGCACATCGTCATGGCGTTGAAAATCGGCATAGTCGGACTATACCGGGGCCTCGGCCCGGCCAGTGTTTTCGCTCATCACGAGGACTGCGAGCTCTACGCCGTCGCGGACCACAACCTCGACAAGGCCCAGGCGGCGGCTGACGAGTTCAATGTCCCCAATGCCTTCGCCAGCTTCGATAAGCTCCTCGACAGCGACGCCGACGTCATCTACATCGCCACGCCGCTGCCGCTCCATGCCGAGCAATCCATTGCCGCGCTCCAGGCCGGCAAGCATGTACTCTGCGAGGTCCCCGCCGTCCAGAGCATCGAGGAGGCCCAGGCGCTCGTCGCCGCAGTCAAAGCCAGCGACGCCACCTGGAGCTTCGCCGAGAACATGTCCTATTTCCCCTGGGTCCAGACCTACCGCCAGCTCGTCGAGGCCGGCGAGCTCGGCGAGATCATCTACGCCGAGGCCGAGTACGTCCATCCCTACGAAGAGGGCATGATCCGCCAGGCCGACG
>JAUWOG010000745.1 GCA_030612305.1 Armatimonadota bacterium
CCGTCTCTACACCGACCTGGCCGACGCACAGGACCGGCGCTCGGCTCAGACCGCGCTCTGGCAGATACTCCGCGCACTCGCGCTCATGATGGCTCCCGTCCTCACCTTCACCGCCGAGGAGCTCTGGCAGCACATGCGCAAGCTCGACGCGGCTCTGCCTGAGAGCGTACAACTCAGCGACTGGCCGCAAACCGATGAGCGCATCTACGACCAGCATCTCCTCGCCCGCTGGGACGGCTTCATGGAGGTCCGCCAGACGGTGATGAACGCACTCGAAGAGGCCAAGAAATGCGGCGAATGCGAGAACCCGCTCGAGGCGCGCCTCGTCCTATATGCTGGTGACGAAACGCGCCAACTCCTCCACACCTTCGCGCCGCTCGAGACGCTTTTCATCGTCTCGGCCGTCGAGTTGCGGCCCATTGAGCAGGCTCCGCAGCAGGCGCAAGCTGCAGGATTCCACGCCACCGCGGAGAAGAATACTGGTGACAAGTGCGAGCGCTGTTGGATGCGCCTCGCCTCCGTCGGCCAGGATCAGCGATACGAGGGCCTCTGCGCTCGCTGCGCAGACCGGGTAGCCAGACTCGAGGAGTCGCAATAGTACACTACAACAAATGCCGCACGTTTCGCCCCAGGTATCAGAGCCGCATCAGAGGGCCGGGGGCAATGTTCTGAGGGAGGGCCGACGCATGGCTCAGAAGCGCAAGCTCAATACCAAGCAGTTCAAGAAGGCGCTCGACGAGGAGAAGGCCCGCCTCGAAGCTCACATCAAGCGCCTCGAAGACCGGGCTTCCGGACGCGACCCGCTGAATCGTGATGTCGCCGCGCGTGACTTCGACGAACTCGGCGGCGACGCGGCCCTCGATACTGCCGAGCGCGGACAGGCTGCCGCAATCGGCGACAATTTCCGCGAACTGCTCACCGCCGTCAACAATGCGCTCGACAAGATACAGGAGGGCACCTACGGAACCTGCGACCGCTGTGGTAAGAACATCCCCAAGTCGCGGCTCGAGTTCCTCCCCTACGCCACGATGTGCGCCAAGTGTCGCAAGGAGCTGTCCGGCTGATGGCCGACAGCGACGAAGAAAGCTCTCCCCAAGCTGCCCCATACCGCGTCATCGGCGCGTTCTATCTCATCGCCTTCTCCGTTCTCGCCCTCGACCAGGCGGTCAAGCTGCTCGTTCTCACCACACTGCGCATCGGCCACGAGATACCTATACTCGGGTCACTCATCAGCCTCAACCTCCGCCACAACTACGGCGCCGCCTGGGGACTGATGGCCGCTCATACCCGCTGGCTGACGTGCATTGCAGTGGTCCTCGTCGTCGTACTCCTGGCCGGCGGACGCTGGGCTCCCAGGATGCCCGGACATCTCCGCACAGGACTCCCGCTCCTCCTCGGTGGAGCGCTCGGCAATCTCGCCGACCGCCTCCGCTTCGGCTATGTCGTTGATTTCATAGACCTTCATTTCTGGCCCGTCTTCAATCTCGCCGACATCGCCATTGTCGCCGCCGCCGCCGTCATCTGCTACCATGTCATCTCTGAAGAGCGCGCCGCCGCACACCGGGACGCAGACGGAAGCAAAGCTTCCACGGACGAAAGCGAAGCTGCCGCAAAGGACCACCCATGCGATCAGTGCTAGTCGAAGTCGGGCCCTGGACAT
>JAUWOG010000309.1 GCA_030612305.1 Armatimonadota bacterium
CATCCACGTCGCCGGCACCTGCGACCTCCTCGGCAGCGCCCCTTCTCCTGTCCGCTCGTGCCGCCCGCGGGCTGCGAGCCACCCCCGCGCTCTTCTTCGCCGCAGCGCGCCGGTTCCACAGCACAACGATCGGGCTCGCCGTGAACACCGACGAGTACGCGCCGGACATGATACCCACGATCAGCATCAGTGCGAAGCCACGTATCGTCGTGCCGCCCCAGCCGTACAGCGCGACCAGTGCAAACAGAGTCGTCAGCGTAGTGTTGATCGAGCGCGTCATCGTCTGCAGCAGCGAGGCATTGACTACTTGCTCGAACGGTGCCGTCCGCCGCAGCTTCCGGTTCTCCCGTATCCGGTCGAAGATGACCACCGTATCATTGATCGAGTAACCAACCACCGTCAGCAACGCGGCAACAAATGCTGAGTCCAGTTCCACCTGGAGTACGGCCATGGCGGCCAGCAGAATCAGCACGTCGTGCACCAGTGCCAGGATCGCGGCCACCGCAAAACGGAATTCGTAGCGGATCGTGATGAATATCAGGATCAACACAGAGCCAAGAACGAGCGCATACAGCGCCTTCTCGCGAAGCTGCTTGCCCACAACCGGACCGACCTTCTCCCGGCCGATGCTGGTCACCTCGCCGTACTTGGCACTGAGAGCCTTCGTCAGGTCCGCATGAAGATTCCTCTCCAGTGTCTTGGTCTGTTCGTGTGCCGCGGCGTCTTGCTCACCCTCCAGTTGTGGCACTCTGATGAAAATCTGGTTGTTGCCGGATATCTGTATCTGCGTCCCGCCCAGACCCTCCTGCTTGAGGATGTCACGCACCTGGGTGACCACTTGCCTCTCCTCGGCCCGGTCCCCCGACAGCGACTGCTCTAACTGGTAGCGCAACAGTGTCCCGCCCGTGAAGTCAATCCCGAGGTTCAGACCGTGAGTGCCCCACCAAACCATCCCGATAACGATAACCACCGTGGAGATGCCCAGCCACAGCCACGCCTTCCCCACTATATCCCAGTTCTGCCTACGAAAGAAATCCACGTCAAGACCTCCTCCAAGAACACCGACAAAAGCCGCCTGTCAATCAAGCAACGGTCCCGAGCCTAGCTGCTCTCTTGTTGCGTGCTGTCACCAAACAGTGCCCGCTTCTCCCCGAGACTGCTCCCGCCGACCATCGTCACCAGCCAGCGCGTCACAGTAACCGCGGTGAACAGCGAGCAGCAGACACCCAGGAACAGCGTCACCGCAAAGCTCTTGATGAGACTTGTGCCCAGGAAGTAGAGCACCGCTGCAACTATCAGCGTCGTAACATTCGCGTCGAGAATCGCCGTCCAGGCACGGTCGAACCCGGCCTCCACAGCCGTCCGGATCACCTTGCCCGACCACAGCTCCTCCTTCAAACGCTCGAAGATGATGATATTGGCGTCCACTGCCATGCCGATGGAGAGGATGAACGCGGCCACGCCCGGCAGCGTCATCGTTGCATTCGCCAGCGTCAATATCGCCAGCAGCAGTAGCACGTACATGCTCAACGCTATGGTCGCCAGCACGCCCGGCACGCGGTAGAACGCAACCATGAACACCAGCACCGCACAGAAGCCGATTGCCGCCGCCCAGAAGCTCCGCACAATCGAATCAGTTCCCAGCGTCGGGCTGATCGTCCGGTTCGTATCTACCTCCAGCGGCACAGGCAGTGCACCCGCGTTCAAAAGCAGCTTCAGGTCCCGCGCTTCCTGCGTGCTGAAGCGGCCCTCGATGATGCCGGCACCCGGAATCGCGCTGCGGATGTTCGGGGCCATCTGACATTCGCCGTCAAGCACGATCGCCATCAAGTAACCCACATGCTGGCGCGTGAACTCATGGAACGCCTTCTTCTTATCCCCCTTGAGTTCGAAGTGGACCACCCACTGCCCGGCGTCACCCGGCGCGACAGCCGAGTTGCTCTGCAGGTCCCGGCCGGTGAAGGCACGCTCCGACTCCGCAAGCACCTGCTCCCACGGCACCGTCTCCTTGGTCGTCTCGTCCAGCCACTCGGCGTAGTCATCACTGTCCGCGCCGGGCGCTGTGTAGCGCGACGGTACCAGCCGGAACTCAAGCATCGCCGTGCTCTGCAGAATCGCCAACCCCCGGTCCGGGTCCTTCACGCCCGGCAGCTCGACGATTATCTTGTCATCCCCCTGCGTCTGGACGATCGGCTCGCGGATGTCGCTCATTTGATAGAGACGCCGCTCGATGACGTTGGCCACCTTCTCGGCCGTGCCCGGCCCCACATAGACCGCCTCCATCTCCCCGACGGTCAGCTCGATGTTGCCAGGGAAGGTGCGCTCGAGGAACGCCTGGGCCAGCTTCAGTTGCGCATCCGACTCGTCTTCGCTCCGCGCTTCGGTCCGGACCACCAGGCGATTATCGCCCGCCATCGTCACCTCCAGCCCAAGCCTCGGCACGCCCTCGGATATCAGATAGTCCCGCACCAGGCTCGAAAGCTGCTCGTGCGTGTAGATCGGATAGACTATCTTCTCCCCCTCAGGCGTCGTCTGGGGCCGCTCGTCCACCGGCATTGCCATCCGCTCTTCGGAGACCGCCATCGGCTGGTGAGCGGGTGTGAAGAAAGGAATGGTCGTCTCCGGGACACACCTCAGCAGCACATGCGCGCCGCCCTGCAGATCCAGACCCAGCCGTATCTGCGGCTTCGGCTTGTAAACGGCCAGGAAGTTGCCCATCGTGAAGACAGGCTTCTCGGTGGCCGTGGCCGACCGGGGCATCTCGATCTGTTGCACGTCCGCGTAGTCGCCCTCCAGTATCTGCAGAATCTTTGCCGCGTCCTCATCGGCGCTTTCCTGCGTCAACGCAACCGTCTTGATCTCTAGCAGCTTGGCGTCAATGAACTTGACGTGGTCCAGCTCGACACCGACCTTGGCTAGCTCGGCCCGGATCTCCTGCTCCTTGCCCTCAAGTCCTTCTGCGTCCTCGGCGACCGCCTCGGCGAAGCTGTAGCGTGTCATATCCTGCACGTCGAAGCCCTCGTCCTTTGGCACCGCGCGAATCGGCGCGAATGCCGCCAGGAAGGCGAACACGACGATCAACAGCATAAACCCGATCCACATCCTGTTGCGAGACTGCATGTGGCGAGACTCCTTTGCGTAACAAAAGAGCAAGCCATGCAACTCCGCTCACTTGTCAACTGCGCCGGCAACAACAGCCGCCGGCCGAGAAAGGGAGTTACGGCCTGCCCACCGTTGACAAAACGCCAGATTGCCTCTTTCTGGCTACCGAATTATATGATATCAGCCTGGCACTGTCAATTCGACACCAAGCTTCCTGCGACGCCCTGGCGCAAACCGCCCGGCATAGCAGCACCGCCCAAATCGCGTTGCCGCGCTCGCGCTCTCAGGCCCCGCCACTCAGTCCTTACGTGGTGTGAAATCCCCCGGCACCGCCCGCATTATCCCCTTGCAATGACCGTCGAAATAGACCACGAGCACGCGCTCGTTATGCCGGTGCATGCGCTCCAGCATCATGCCATTGACGTAGATGGGCGTTGTCGGCAAATCGTCATTGACCCAGAACGCCATTAGCTCCGCCGTGGCGTTCTCGATGTTGAACATCGGCGCGTTGTAGGCACGCGCGTCGAAGTGCCCTTTCTCCCCCTCGCGCGTGCTGAACCACCACCCGTCCATTACCATCACAGTGCCGGCGGGATCCTTCACATACGTCGCCCGGATACTCTCCAGATGCGGCTGATTGTACAGGTAGGAAGTATCCGCAGGTTCGCTGGGAGTCTTGTAGGCCGGATAGGCGGGGAAGTCCCCGGGCTCCACCGGACAGACCGGACATGAGTAGATCATCTCATTGCCCGAATAGACGAAAGTCACGTCAATCCAGCGGTAGTACGTCCCGTTGGCAGCCTGGTAGAACATGAACGGCATACGGCTGTCGAAATCCGTCCGATAGAGCTGCAGCGCCGTCCCTATCTGTTTGAGATTCGACAGGCACCCGGCCTCGTGGGCCTTGTCGCGCGCACGGGCGAAAACCGGGAACAGGATCGCAGCCAGAATCGCGATCACAGCGATCACCACCAACAGTTCGATCAACGTGAAACCACGCGTAGCTCTGGTCATTGTGACCACTCTCCCTGAGACGCTCACTGATAATGCCGATTGCGCCGCACACCGACACATTGCCCATCTCGTTGTGCGTAGCACCATGTGCGTAGCACCATGTGCGTGGCACTATGTGCGTGGCACTATGTGCGTGGCACCATGTGCGTGGCACAATCACAATATTGGACGCTATTTGGCGGCCTGTCAATACCTATTTTCGCCGCCGCGCTCCCCGTCTCCTGCCCGGGGCACCCACAAAGCACCTACGGGACGATAAAGCTACCCGTCCATTCCGGATGCGGCGGGGCCTTGTCGGCCTTCAGCATGTCCAGCCATTTCTCGTCAGT
>JAUWOG010000386.1 GCA_030612305.1 Armatimonadota bacterium
AGACCGCCGCCGTGCCGGCCAGACAGGCAACGATGGCTCCCGGTGTCGTCCGCCATGCCGAGTAGATCGCGCCGACGATGACAGCGGCCACGACGAACCCGACGATATAGCAGCCGGTCGGCCCACAGAGCGCCGCCATACCTCCGACGAACGCCGGCAGGCCAAGCATCCCCAGGATGACGTATTGCACCTGGCTCAGCCCGCCCCACGTCACGCCCAGACTCAATCCCGCCAGCAGCACGATGAACGTCTGCAGCGTCACCGGCACCGGACTGAACGGCAGCCACACCTTGAGGCAAGCTGCGGCCATAGTCGCCAGCGCGAAACCGATGCTGAGCCATACCATTCGGGCCTGCACGGTCGCGCCGAGACCGGCTATGGCGTTTGTCTGCGCTCCTGCTCTGTTCATTGAAGGGCCTCCTGGTCAAAGGCGACTCGCGTGATTGGGGAACGGACAACCGCGCGAGTTCGTGATCCTCACTGTTTGTTTTGCCACTATGATAACAGATTTTCTGACGGGCGCAAGTCGCCTCTTGCCTGCACAGGCCATCTTCTTCCTCCGCCCAGCAAAAAACGCCACCCATCCAAAGGGCGGCGCAAGTCCTGGTCGCATGAGCTCAGAGCACCTACTGTCACGCCGGCAGATAGTAGCTCTCCCCGTGTTTCTGCTCGGAGCGGATCAGCCCGCGGCCCTCCAGTGCCACCACATACTTGATGACATCATTCGGGTGCATGCCCAGCCCGGCGGCGATGTCGCCGGTTGTGCACGGCCGCCGCCGCAACATGTCCAGCACATCCCGCTCATTGCGCTGATGCTGCCGGTCGCCGCCATAGTCGGCGTCTAGTGGCGCGATTATCTCCGCCGTCGGCCCCAGCACTTCCTTGGCATGGGCGAGGGCTTCGGCGGCCAGCGCTTCCGCCTCCCCTGACGCCGAGGGCCGCACGACGGTGTTGATCTGCACCCGCGCCGGCTTGATGAGACCTATCGCCTCCGCCATCGCCGCCAGCTCTTCCTCGTGGTCATTGATCCCGCGCACCAGCATGACCTCGAGCCACATCTCCCCGCGACATTCCTCGCGCGCAGCGACGAGGCCCTCTATGATGCGCTCGATTGTCAGCCCCTTCGCCGGCCGGGTTATCCGCTGGAAGACCTCCTCAGTCCCCGCGTCCAGAGACGGGTTCAGCAGGTCGAAATCCTTCGCCTCTTCCCGCACATCCTCCCGCCACAGCAGCGACCCATTAGTCAGCAGGCACAGCGGTATCTCGGTGCGCTCCTTCAGGAAGCCGACGATCCGCCCCATGCCCGAGTTCAGCGACGGCTCTCCCGACCCGGCCATCGTTATGTATTGCGCGTCGCCATCCTCGACCAGCCATCTGGCAAGCTCCGCCACAATCTGCTCGGGGGGATTGTACTCGGCTCGCTCCGTCGTCAGATTCGTAGTCAGACCGACCTGGCAGAAGATGCAATTGAAGCTGCACACCTTGTAGGGGACGAGGTCCACACCAAGGGACCTGCCGAGCCGGCGCGACGGCACCGGCCCATAGACGAACTCGTAGTCCCTCTCCGCATGAGACATCCTGCGCCGCTCTCCGGCTAGTCGAGCCCGTCCATGATGCTGCGCACTATCGCCGCAAAGGCGGCACGTATCGCTTCCGGCGCTGTTTCGTCGCCGATTGGTATTCCGCTGTCGGAGAGCCTCACGACTTCGGGCACCAGTGGCAGATCGCCGAGGTAGGGGACAGCCATCTCCTCGGCCATGGTCTTGCCGCCGCCCTGCGAGAAGATCGGCGTGAGCGTCCCGCACTCGGGGCACACGAAGCCGCTCATGTTCTCGATGACACCAATGACGGGGATTTCGAGCTTGCGGGCGAAGTTGATCGCCTTGCGGCAGTCCTCCTGGCTGACCTTCTGCGGCGTCGTCACGATGATGACACCGTCTGCGTCAGGGAGGGACTGGACTATCGTCAGCGCCTCATCACCAGTCCCGGGCGGCAAGTCGGCGATGAGATAGTCGAGATCCCCCCATTCGACATCGGCCATGAACTGGCGCAGGACGCCTGAGCGCATCGGCCCGCGCCATATCATCGGTGTGTCGCGGTCCTCAAGCAGCATCGCGATGGAGACGATCTTCAGACCGTGCGCGGCAATAGCCGGCAGGAGCGTCTTCTCATCCGAGCCCTGAATGCGCGTGCCTGCGGTGCCGGTCATCGTCGCGGCATTCGGGCCGTGTACGTCGGCGTCAAGCAGCCCCACCTTCGCGCCCTGCGCTGCAAGTGTCCAGGCCAGGTTCACTGCCACCGTGGATTTCCCGACGCCGCCCTTGCCGCTCATGACGACTATCTTGTGTCTGATCCGAGCGCTGCGCCGCTGTATCGCCTCTTCCTGCGCCTGATGACGCTGCTGCACATCCTGCGGGATGCCCTGCTGCTTATCGGCCCCGGTCATTGTCAGTCTCCACTTCTGCCGCCGTCACGATGATTCTGCTACACGCCGAGAAGCTCTGCCAGCCGGGTCCAAGCCTTGCGAATTCCCTGCCCGACAGCGCCATCCCGGTACTCGACCAGCGGCACTCCCTTGACCATCGCCTCTGTCACTGTCTCATCATACGGGAGTTCCGCCAGCAACTCGAGACTGTGCTGCCGGCAGTAGTCCCTGATCTGCTGCGAGTTCTCCTCGTTCACGTCATACTTGTTGTTGATGACGACCATGGGGATGTTGAAATGGCGGATGAGTTCCGCCACGCGCTCCATGTCATGGATGCCGGCCAGTGTCGGCTCGGTCACGATCAGAGCCAGGTCCACATCGGCGAGCGCAGCCGTGGCAACGCAGCCGATTCCGGGAGCGCCATCAATGAGGATCAGCGGCGTCTGTGTCTCTAGCGCGACATCCTCCGCCTTCTGTCTGACCATGGTCACGAGGCGGCCGGAGCTCTCCGAGCCGGGAATCAGACGCGCATACACCAGCGGCCCGAAGCGCGTGTCCGCCAGATGCCACTGCCCGCACGTGATCTGTTTCATCTCCAGGGCGTCGGTGGGGCAGACGATGGTGCAGAAGCCGCAGCCCTCACACGCCAGCTCATTGATCGCCTCCGCCGTGATCGCGCCAAAGCGACATGCCTCTTCGCACTTGCCGCACTTGACGCAGAGAGCCTCGTCCCGGATCGGGATCTGCGCGCCGAAGAAATCGCCTGACTCTCTCATCGTCGGGCCGACTATCTGGTAGAGATTGGCCGCATCAACATCGCAATCGGCGAGTATCTTGTCTGTTGCGAGCGCGGCGAACGAGCCGACCACTGTTGTCTTGCCGGTCCCGCCCTTGCCGCTCACGACGGTCATCTGCTTCGGATGTGTCAGCATTATCGTCTTACTCCTGTCGCGTCTTGCATTTGTCGTCTGGCGTTGGCCCTTGTAGGGCGCGGACCTGTGCCGCGCCGGCCGTTGCCTTTGCCGTTCGCCCTTTCGCGCCGTTCATCGAGTGCGGACCAACTCCCGCACGCACTGGCCAGGTAAACTCAACCGGCAGGGCGGTGTCTGGCGCATCTCGCCCTGCCGGTCCTTCGTTCATTGCGGGTACGAGGCGACTACCACCGGCCGAAGCCACGACCCATTCCGCGGCCCATGCCGCCGCCCCGGCCGAAACCTCCGCCGCGACCCCAGGCCATGCCCATACCGCACGGGCCCATGCCGCGACCATAGCCGAAACCCATGCCGTAGCCGCCGCGCATCCCGTACATGCCACCATAGGGCATGCCGTAGCCTCCGGGCATTCCATACATGCCACCGTACATGCCGCCGTAGGGCATACCGTACCCACCGGACATGCCACCAGACAT
>JAUWOG010000626.1 GCA_030612305.1 Armatimonadota bacterium
CTTCGGGACATGACTGAGCTTTTCGAAGTTCACTTCATTGTTGGGATGGAAGATGAAGTTGGCGCCGGGCACACCGAAATATGTCGCGCCCTCTCCCACCCCATAGACCGTGGGCTCAACGCCCGGATCAAAGCCGCTACCTTCCCAGCACCATCCTGCTTCCGCCATGCTGCCTGCGCTCATCTTTGCCACCTGCCTTATGTGTTTTCTCTTCGCCTGGACGGCCTGCTACTGATCTAGTACACTGTTACTCGTGATTTTCTCAGTTTGAGGATCCGCGGGACGACACGGGCTGGAAGCTGAGAATTGAGAACGCTCCAGCGTTCTCAATTCGCACCTGCGCGTGGCAAACGACGCCACGCTCAGGCCGAGCCACCCATTCATAAGTAGTGTCGGACCCAAGACGCACCGGGCAGGCTCAAACGCCTCTACCCTGTGATTCAGGAGTAACAGAGCACTAGTGAGTCTGTATGAAGTCCCTGATGAACTCCGCCTGCTCGGGGTGAGTGTCAATCAAGGTCGCGCAGAGGATACTGTACCCGTCCAAGGTCCCGGCCTCGAGGTTGCGCGCGATCGCGGTCATCTGGATCTCGAGCATGTCCAGCGGGACCGGCGCAATGAGGGGGTAGTCGCGCATGTAGATGCCCATGACGATGCGCTTGTCAGGGAAAAGCTCGCGGCATCGTGCGATGTACTCATCGGTGTTGGGGAGATCGCCGCAGTTCCAGACCCAGAGGTTGATGACATCCACATGCGGCGTCCAGTGCTGCCAGTAGGTCTCCTCGAACTCATGCGTATAGACGACGATCCAGAGGTCCAGGTCGGCGTTGTGGCTGCAGACGGCCTGCTTGATCTGTCGCGGGGTATCTGCGGTGTAGTTGTCACAGGCCGCCACGCCGTGGGTATCATCTATGTACGCCGCGACGATGTTAGGGAACTCCAGCGACAGGCTGCTGACCTTCTCCGCCTCAGCCAGCACCGTCTCGGGGTCGCCATCGTGCCGTTGAGCGAAGGTGAAACGGTGAGTCTCACAGTCCGTCGGCACCCACACCCATTTCGATATGTCCGCCGTCACTTCCGCCACGTGGGATAGCTTCGCCAGGTTCGTCTCATTGTTGGGATGGAACAGGAAGTTGGCTTTGTCCAGGCCGAAGTACTTCACACCCTCGCCCAGACCATAGACTGACGGGTCGTGCCCGGGATTGAAGGCAAGCCCCTCCCACACCCAGCCCGCATCTCTCATGTTACCGTCTGACATGACCGCACTCTCCTCTCGTCGCGATGAACACAGTGGCTCGACGCAGGAGTCCTTCTCCGTCTTCTGCGGTAACCCTTCACGAGTGGCACCCACATGGCACGAAAAAGCCCGCCCTCCATTCTGGAAAGCAGGCCTGATCTCGTCAATATGGGTTCACCGGGCAGTTTCGCCTACACCAGCATCGTCACAACGATCTGCATCTCTGCGCTGGCGGGAGTCGGCGTCTCCAACCGCTCACAGAAGCGAATGTCCTCACCGTCCACAGCTATCGTCACTCCGGGCCGCAGGTTGCCGGCTTCGTCAATGAGTCGCTGCCCGAGCCCTTCGTAGTCGGTCGCAAGCTGATAGAGCACATCACCGACGGTGCCGGCCTCGACGCTCACTGCCGCTTCGCCGCCGGTACATTCTCGCAGGGGTTCCGGTATCATCACACTGACCATGCCGGCCGCCTCGCCATCAGTCGTACTCGCCCATCTCGATTATCGTCCCGCCGCTCTCGCCCGACTCCTGGGCCGCCTGCATGACCGCTACCGTCATGCGTCCCTCTTCTCCCGTCACCGGAAGCGGCTCATCGCGCAGGACAGCAGCGGCCATGTGCTCATAGTAGGTCAGCCAGTCGGAGGCCAGATAATCAACCAGCCTCTCCGTCTTCTCCTCGCCCTCCACAGTCACGACGCGGAGTTGTCCTGCGCCGGCATCGCCGATGAGCACTTCCTGGTAGCGTGGGATGTAGTTGCCCTCGCAGAGCCCCAGCTTCGAGTCCTCGATAGCGCCCTTGGTGCCCAGTATGTGCCACAGCGGCTTGCGTATCGCCGCGATGCGGGAGAATGTTATCATCGCAGTCGCCCCGTTCTCAAACCAGAGATACGCCCGCCCCTCGGCGGCGAGCTCGACATTCGACCAGAGACGCCTCTGGGTCGCCCCGGCGACGCGCGCCACCCTTGATGGGACCAGGTTCAGCACCCAGTCCACCGCATGTGGTCCCCAATAGAAGAACACGCCGCCCGACTTGCGCTCCTCCGAGTACCACCATTCCTGCGGCCGGCCCCAGTTCTCCTCACAGCACTCAATATGGAAGACGTCGCCGATTGTCCCCGCGGCGAGCACCTGCTCGATGGCGCGATAATTCCCGTCATGCCGCCGGTTATGAAACACCGCGAGCTTCCGGTCCGCGGCCCTCGCC
>JAUWOG010000469.1 GCA_030612305.1 Armatimonadota bacterium
TGCGAGGCGAATCCGACAGGCAATCCGATAGGCGGCGGCGAGGTTTATATCGACATGTAGACCACCGTGTTCTACATCGTGAAGACGAAGCAGGAACTGCTGGAGGCCGGGCTCAAGGCGCAGCCGGGCGAGGTAGTCTGCCTCCCGGACGCCGTGGAGATAGACATGACCGGGACAATGGGCGTGGCGCTACCGGGTGGAGTGACGCTTGCCGGCACGCGGGGACACAACGGCTCATTGGGCGCACGGCTCTTCAGCGAGCAACGCAGCGGCACGGGGTACGCGACGGCCGGGAATGAGGTCCGCGTAACGGGACTGCGATTCGAAGGGCCCTTTGCCGGCACCGAGATGACCGCCCAGAACGCCACCTTCCTCTCCACCGGGCACTGGCGCACCGAGATCGACAATTGCGAAATCTACAACTGGAATATCCAGGGCGTCTATACGTCGCTGGGGGCCACCTACGTGCAGGTGCATCACAACTACATCCATCACTGCCAGCGCAGTGGCTACGGCTATGGCGTGGTAGTCTATAGCTCCGATGTCCGCATCATCGCCAACAAGTTCGACTACTCGCGTCATCATGTGGCCGCCGGCGGTCGTCCGGGGTGCAGCTACGAAGCGGCTTGGAACCTCATCATGGAGAACTGCACGAGCAGCCAGCTCGACATGCACGGTGGCCGCGACCGGGGTGACAATACCGACATCGCCGGCGACTGGATGAACATCCATCACAATACCTTCCTCGGGCCGAAGCGCGAAGTCGGTATCC
This sequence comes from Armatimonadota bacterium, assembly GCA_030612305.1. Classification (GTDB taxonomy): domain Bacteria; phylum Armatimonadota; class Zipacnadia; order Zipacnadales; family UBA11051; genus UBA11051. Next base: position 773 of record JAUWOG010000469.1, read on the forward strand.
GCGGAACGCCCTCGCAGGGAGCGGAGATACACCACAACTGGTTCTTCAACCCGCTGGGGAAGGCTGTCTATTCGGTGGCCAACACGCGTGTCTATAAGAACGTGTGGGGACCGGAGCAGAAGCCACAGGAGAAACGCATCGAGTTCTGAGAGCATCCCGTATCAGGAAGCTTGTCTCATCCAACAGGAGGAATGAGTCATGAAATGGCACGGAGTGGTGACAATGGTAGGATTGTTGATAATGAGTGCAGGCGCATGGGCGCAGGAAAACACCGACAGGCTGGGGGATGCGCTGCCGGCCGATGCAATACAGCGGCTCGGCACAATGCGGATGAAATACACCACCGGGGTCAGTGACATAGGCTATCTGCCCGCCGGCCGCGGCATCGTGGCCCCCGGCCGCAGCATCCACATCTGGAACCTGGCAAAGGGCGAGATAGAGGTGAAGTACAAGGTGTCGGATGCCGGGCTTGGGTGCATGATGGTGAGCAAGGACGGCAAGCGCTTGCTCTTCCGCAGCGGCGGTGATGTGCTCGAGTGGAGCCTCGAGGAACAAAAAGAGCTGCACAGATTCCCGACGAATCAGAAGAGCTTCAGATGGGTTTACTATTCGCCCGACGAGACGAGAGTCCTGACGACCGGCACGGTCCCGCCGACACTCAAGGAGTTCGACCTGGCGACCGGCGAGGAACTCATAGCGATAGACGGCACAGACGATGTGGCGACATACTACAAGGGCATATACGGTCCCGAGGGAAAGACGGCTTTTGCCGGCGCCGGGTATGACGACACTATATGCCACTATGACCTCACCACCGGGGAGAAGCTGAGGGTCTTCCTGAAGAACTACTGTGCCTATGACATGTGCCTCTCACCAGACCGCAAGCGCTTGCTGGTGGGGAGCCGCAGTTTCGGCAGCGAATGGGACCTTGACGAATTCAAGATGCTGGCGAAGTTCGGGGGACACCACGGCGGCGCGGTCACCAGTGTCGCCTATTGCGGCGAGCCCGACCAGATGCTGACCGGCTCGCGCGACGGCTCGATACGACGCTGGGACCGGGCCAAGCCTGAAATCCTGTTGCGATGGTTCCCGCACGAGCGGTACGTGACCATGCAGAGGGTCTCGCCCGATGGGAAATACGTACTTTCCTATGGCGGAGGCCTGGTGGCGGAAAGCGAACTGGCGACTGGCGAGCCGCGTGTCGAGTTCGAGCGTCACGCCGGCTCGGTCGAGGGTGTCGGCTTCCTCCCTGATGGTAAGCAGCTAGTGAGCGGCTCCAGCGACGGCACACTCCGCGTCTGGGATGTGACCGGCGGAGAAACCGAACTGGTCATCGAGGGCGCGAACCTGGGCGCATACTGCCTGGCAGTCTCGCCAGACGGGACGAAAGCTGCCGCCGGATGCAAGGACGGCGTCCTGCGGGAGTTCAGCGTGGCTGATGGGGAATTGCTTCGGGAACTCAAGGGCCATTTGGGCTACGTGCGGTCCGTGAAGTACACCCACGATGGCAATATGCTACTCAGCACCGCCGGCGACGGCACGGTGCGGCTCTGGACCCCCGAGAGTGAGGAGGCCGTAGCAGTCCTCGAAGGCCACCTCGGCGGGGTCCTGGCTGTTGATGTGTCGCGTGATGACAAGCTGATACTCAGCGGCGGGCGCGACGGAACAGTGCGCCTCTGGGACCTCGCGACACGCAAGGAACTCAAGAAGATGGAAGGTCATCGCGGCTGGGTAAATGCGGTTGCCTTCAGCGCGGATGGCAAGGAGGCTCTCTCAGGTGGGCGCGACCAGAAGATCTTCCGCTGGAACCTGGACTCCGGCGAGAAGGTCGCGGAGATGGACCAGGCCACGTGGGTGAAAGCCATGGTCGTTTCACCGGACGGGACGAAGCTGTACGCTACAGGCGACGACCCGACCATCAAATGCTGGGACCTGACAACCGGCGAAATGGTGCGGGAACTGAAGGGGCAGAGCTCCCGAATAAATGGCCTGGCCGTGTCGCCGGACGGGAAGCTGCTGACATCCGCCTCGGCTGATACCACGCTGCTGGTATGGGGCATCGAGTAGGCACCCGCGCACTGTTCGTGTGCATACGAAGAGGGCCGCGTCACTCAAGCACGCGGCCCTCGCATTTTGCCCACGGGATTGCCGCCGCCGTCAGCGGGCCGTGTCTATCCGGTACGTGTGGCAGCACCTGGTCTTCAGTGTACCGGAGGTCCTCACTGTCTTCCCCTCCGTGACATCGGTCACACGAGCGCCCGCAGGCAGCGGGTAGTCGAACTCGCCATAGGAGAACAACGCTCGTGCGCCCTCTCCTGGTTTCGTCCACTCGACTCCGACGTCTTTCCATGGATCGTCGCCGGCGGCAATCAGATGGCGCTGCACCATGAGGGCCTGAACCGCCGCCCAGTCGAGATTAGTCTGTCGCACCTGCTCCTGCAGCTTCGGGAACTGGTCCAGCGATTTGTACTCGTAGGTCCAGTTCACATATCGGACGGGCAGCATCGGGAAGGC
>JAUWOG010000060.1 GCA_030612305.1 Armatimonadota bacterium
CTTCTGTTCGATGTCTTCAACCGGCACTGTGATTCGGTGTACATGACCAACATCGCCCAGACGATGAACGTGCTGCACTGTCTGATACAGACGGCCGGTGAGAGCATGTGGGTCACGCCGACGTATCACGCCTACGATCTGTACCGACCCCACATGGGCGGTGAGGCGCTGCATGTCATCCTGGAATGTGATAGCATAGAGGCGAGCACCGCAGCCGGGCAGCAGGACCTGCCGCTGCTTTCCGCGTCGGTCTCACGGCACAAGGATGACCTTTTCATCACCGCGACTAATCTGCATCTGACTGAACCGGCGGATCTCAGGATAGTGCTCAGCGGTGACAGACTGGGCGCTGCAACAGCGCGGATACTGGCCGCCGACGCACCCAATGCCACCAACAGCGCGGAGCAGCCGCAGAGAGTGCGACTCGCTGAGCACGAAGTCCTCGCCGAAGACGGCGGCCTCACCTGCACCATTCCCTCCGCAAGCTGCGTTGCCATCAGTGCAAAGATGGCGTGACGCGATAGGACGAAGGAAAGAGAGAGACAAACAGCAATGGCAGAGAGCAACATGGATTTCGCAACACTGATGAAGGACGACACGGGAGGTATCGCCGGGACGATGGCTGCCGGCAGGGAGTATCTGGGAGACGGCGACGCGTCCCGCTTGCTGCCCGATGTGGGCCACACGATAGACAGTGTGCCGGTTGCCGAGCTCCCCGACAAGCGCTGGTTCCAGAAGTCCTATGGCCGCGCGGTTGCTGAGAAGCCTGAAGACCTGCTGGTCGGCAAGGGCCTCTTCTACCTCACCGAGCAACGGCAGTTGTTCCTCGACTGCACCGGCGGCCATTACCAGATGACATGGGGCTACGAACAGCCGGAACTCACCGCGGCGCTGCTTGACGGGATTCAGCGTGGTATCATCTGGGACAATCACAGCAACATCCCCTCGGCGCCGGTGAAGCGGCTGGCGGGTAGGCTAGTTGAGGTGGCGAATCCGGGAGCGGATCCGACCGCGCTGCTGGAGGACGACGAGCGGCTCAATACAGTGCTTACCGGCTGCGCCACGGGCACGGTCGCGTGCGGTGCCGGGATAAAGATGCAGCTTCTCTACTACGAGCAGAACAAATCCGAGGCCGGGGCCCCCGTCTTTGTCACCATGGACGGCAACTACCACGGCAGCGACATCTTCGCTCAGCGCCTGCGCGGCATGTGGTCGCAGTACTTCACCAATCTCGAGGTGGTGATGGTCCAGCCCACCGACGGGGAGGAACTGGAGCGAGTATTCGGCGAGTATGGCGAGCGCATCGCCGGCTTCTGGGCCGAGCCGGTGCTGATGAACCGCGAGGCGATACTCCTGGAGCCGGAGTACCTGCAACTGGCCCGCCGCCTTTGTGACGCGACCGGCGCTCTCATGGCCATAGACGAGATCCAGACCTGCTTCTGGTTCCCCGAGATAATGATGTTCCACCGCTTTGGCATCGTGCCCGACCTCGTGATACTCGGCAAGGGAATGACGGCCGGCTTCCACCCGCTGGCGGCGGTTGTCTATAAGGGCAAGTACGACACTCTGGCGCAGTATGATGCCATCAGCACGAATGGGAATGCCGCGCTGCCAGCGTATCTGGCTCTCGCCAACATCGCCCTGATCCAGCGTGATGCGGAGCGCATAGCGGCTGCCGGGGAGTACTACCACCGGAAGATGACGGAGCTCGCCGGGCAGTTCTCCAATGTGCTGGTCGGGGCACGGGGCATCAGTCACATGACCGGCCTGAAGTTCCATCGCGTGGACGATGCCATAGCCTTCCACCGGGCCGCCGTAGCGATCGGCCTCTGGCTGCGTGTCCATGCCTACCACGAGGGGCACAGCACGATCCTGACCAAGTTCGCTCTGCCGCTGGATGAGCAGGTCGCAGACTATGCCGTGGGTACGTACGCGGAGTTGCTCGGGGCGCTGTAGCGTTCGCCCGGACGCACTGGAGAAATCAGCTTGTCTGTTGTAGAATAGGGACACCCCTGAGCCGTGACCATGCCAGACAATATCAGGGAGAGGAGAATGCAAGTGTCGAACGACAAAGAGAAGCCTACAGACAGCCCGGAACGCGCCCAAGGCCCGCCAAGTACCATCTGGAAGAAGCATAATGTCTGGGTGTACGCGCTGGCCTTTGCGATTGTGCTCACCTACGCACTGCTGCAATCCAGCCTGGAGAAGAAGCCGGGACCGCAGCATCAGGAGGCAATCCAGCCGCCTGCAATGGAAGACACTCACGACCACGAGGCTGCCGCAGGTGACGAAGGTGAGGCCGCCGCCAAGGAGAACGAAATGAGCTTTGACGGGACACGCGATACGGATACCGGAGCCGAGGAAGAGCCCGCCGCCACAGACACGGCCAGAGAAGCCATCATGAAAACCTCGATGGGTGACATCAAGCTCAAGTTCTACGCCGACGACGCGCCCAAGACGGTGGCCAACTTCGTCAAGCTGTCGAAGAAGGGCTTCTACGACGGCATCACATTTCACCGCGTCATCAGGGATTTCATGATCCAGGGCGGCTGCCCGAGGGGCGACGGCACCGGCGGGCCCGGCTACCAGTTCGAAGACGAGTTCAACCAGCACAAGATAGTGCCCGGCACGCTGGCGATGGCCAACTCCGGCGATGATACCAACGGCAGCCAGTTCTTCATCGTCACCGAGAGTCCCCAGCCGGGTCTGGACGGCAAGCACACGGCCTTCGGTCAAGTCATCGAGGGCATGGACGTGGTGCGCAAGATCGCCGCCGTCAAGACCGGTGCCCGCGACAAGCCGCTCGAGCCGGTGACGATCGAGAGCATCGAGATCATTGAGTAGATGAGGCAGTCAGATTGGCCTCGGCGAAGGAGGACTGACTATGCCGGCAAAGGTATTCGATATCGATTTCGACGAGTTCGCGCCCAAGGTGGAGCAGGCGCTGAGAGATGAGTTCCCGAAAGACACCATCGAGATCACCCAGGGCTACAAGGGCCGCGTGCATCTGCTGATCGTCTCACCCAAGTTCAATGACATGACCGAGAGGCAGAAACAGGACTTCATCTGGGAGATACTCAAGGCCGAATTGGAGGATGAGGTGCAGGCAGTCTCGCTGGCTCTGGTGTACGGAACTGACGAGTTGAGATAGCGGAAGCGCCTGTGTGAGGTCATGAGGGAAGAGTTCATCAGTGAGTCAATCGAGCCGGTTGCGGGCACCATCGGGCCGGAGGGGATGACGAGGGCCGAGCCGTCACTTCCCGCGCGATTCGTCTGGCGTGGACAGGAATACGCTGTCGCCGAGGTGCTGGAGAAGTGGAAGCAGACAGGCCCTTGCAAGGGCGGAAGTGGCGCTCGCTATCTCCGCAAGCATTGGTTCAGGATCAGGACCGCTGACGGGACGGAGATGAAGCTGTATTTCCAACGGCAACCGGGACCGGGACGGCAGGCCACGAAGAGATGGTGGCTGTACGCGGCGGAACTTCAGCCTGGTTCGGTCGAGATGGATGAGTGAGACCTGGGGTTTGCGCCTGTCCGCAACAGCGCGGCCTCCGCTTGCCTCGGACTCGGCCAGGGCGGCCCGGCAAATGGTCTCTGCGTACGGACATCAGTACGGGGCAGGTCGAGATGGGTATGGGGACCCGCGTGTGGGACAACATGACCGGCCTGTGGCGAGTTCTCGTCACCGCCTACCGGCGCTACGGCTTCAGCGGCTCCCCGTTGATGGCCGCCGCGATTGCGTTCTACTCAGTCATCTGTCTCGGGCCGCTGGGGATACTGCTCTCGGCCGCACTGCAGGCGATGTTTGGTGAGGGCAGTAACACCTACCAGTGGATGCAGTCGGCCCTCCTGCAGTTCGGGGACATCGCTGCCCAGCAAGTGATGAGCGAAGTGGACAGTCTCCTCGTCCGGCCTGACACCTACGTGACCAACGCCTTGTCGGTTGTGGTGATAGTGTGGGCGGGGCTGCGTCTCTTTGAGACACTCGAGCGCAGCCTCACCGAAATCTGGCCCGGCAAGATACTCCGCCATTTCATCACTCGCAAGCTGGTGTCTCTGGCGATGATGGGGTTCGCCGGCGTGCTACTGACGATGTTCGTGCTCGCCAACGCATTCTTCGCGCGCCTCTACGGCCTCCTCCAGCAGTTCCCCGAGATTGACACCGATGCCATCATGCAGGCGCAACCCGACATCATGGGAATCCTCGGCTTCATCCTCTCTCTGCTCGCCTTCAGCGTTCTGTACAAGTACATGCCGGTGCAGAAAGTCCCCAAGCGCGCCGCACTTGCCGGGGCCTTGTGCGCCGCGGCGCTCTGGCAGGCGGCCTCCCCCATTTTCACCTACTTCATCAGTCACTCCGCTCACAGCAACGCCATCTACGGGGGGCTGGCAGGGGTAGTCGTGTTCTCCATGTGGGCGTTTCTCGGGGCACAGGTGCTAATCTTCGGGGCGCACTTCGCCGCCGCCTTCAATGAGGTGTTTCTCGGAGGAGATACGCCCGAGACGCAGAATCTCCAGGCCCACCTTCCTCTGGAAGTCGAGCGATGACCTCCGCTATCCTGCCTCTCCCAGAAGCGCCTTGATGCTCTCTTCCAACTCCTCGAGAGTCATCTCGGCACCCAGCCACTGCGCAATGCGCCCCTCGGCGTCAATAAGCAATGTCTGCGGTATCGGCACGAGCTTCTTCCCGGGAAAGAACTTCTCCCTCATCTCGTCGTCCATCAGCCCAACCGGAATGGTCATGTCCTGTTGCTCAAGCCAGCCTGCCACGACGTCAGCATCGCCATCCAGCGACAGCGCCCATATCTGTACACCTTTGCCTCGGTAGGCTTCATGGATGGCTTCCATTCTGGGCAGCTTCTCGACACAGGGCACGCAGTAGGTGGCCCAGAAATACACTACCACGATCCCGCCGCGCAAACTGCCCAGCGTCACGCTCTCACCGGACAGGTCGGTAAGCGTGACATCCGGGGCCATCTCCATAGTGGCGGCCTCAGCAGCCTCTCCCGGCTCCTTTGAGGCGGTCGTTTCCACAGTTGTGGGCGGCTCGATGGAAGCACCCGCGTCAGGGGGCTCATTGGACGGGCATCCGCTGAGAACGAGCGCCAGTATCGTCACAACTGCAACACAGCAACCTGCCCACCGGCGTTTCATTGCTTTCTCCTGTCGGCTCATGTCGCCGCGAGATACGGCCACGTTACCGGCCGGTATGTCCGAAGCCGCCCTCGCCACGCTCGGTGTCGTCAAGCTCTTCCTCCAACTGCCACTCGACGCGACTGACGGGTGCGACCACCAACTGCGCGATGCGCTGGCCCCGCTGAATGTAAACGGGTTCATGGCCCAGGTTGGCGATGATGACCTGCACCTGGCCGCGATAGTCGGCATCAATGGTGCCCGGGGAGTTGAGGACGGCAAGGCCTTCCTTGAGGGCGAGCCCGCTACGTGGCCTGATTTGTGCCTCATAGCCTGGCGGCAAGCCGATGTGTATGCCTGTTGGAATCAGGCGCCGCGCACCGATCTCGAGGATGATCTCCCCGGGCATGGCGGCCATCAGGTCCATGCCCGCGGACAAGTCCGTCGCGTACTGTGGAACACCGAGCTCCCGGCCCTGGGGCGTCAAAGCGATGGATACTGTCACCGTCTCCTCGTCTGCCATGTCGGTTCACCTCTGACGGTAGTCGCTACGCTCTAGCGCACGTAAGTGCGCGGCCAATTGCAGGTGATTATAACAATGCCGGCGCAGCCTTGCAAATGTGTGAGTAGATGGTACAATCATTGGCTAAGGGGGATAGTCAGTGAAGAACGACACAAGGAGTCGGGCTGGACGCTAAGAACGCGGGTGAATGACAAGGAGGAACGAAGATGGCCGAGGTAAATGTCAAGTACTTCGAGATAGCCGGGCCGCAGAACACCGACGAGACTCTGCAGGCGGCTGCGGCGAGAGCAACCGACCTGGGCATAGGCCAGGTCGTAGTCGCGACCACTACGGGCAAGACCGCGCTCCGTGCGGCGGAGCTGATCCCCGACATGGACACGATTGTCGCCGTGACGCTCCATGCCGGATTGTGGGAAGTCTATGCAGGTCCCGATGCGGAGATAGTCACGCAAGCCGAAGAGAAGGGCGTAAAGTTTCTGACCGGCGTACACGCGCTGATGGGGTCAGTCGCCAGTGCCATTCAGAGGGAATTCGGCGGCCTGCCTGCCGAGGAAATCATCGCGCGCACGTACTACACGATCTCCCAGGGAACCAAGGTCGCTGTCGAGTGCATGATCATGGCTGCCGACGCCGGCCTGCTCAGGATGGATGAGGACATCGTCTCGATCGCCGGCACCAACGGCGGCGCGGATACCGCCATGGTCGTCAAGCCCACCTTCAGCAACAAGTTCTTCGAATGCCGCGTGCGCGAGTTCATCGCACTGCCGCGAGCCGATGAGGGCGCGCACTGAGGGGACAAGCTCCATGCCCACCGTGTCAGTACACTATTTCGAGAAGCCAGGCCCGCGCAACACCGAAGCGACACTGCGGTCCGCCAGGAAGCGAGCCGGGGAACTGGGCATCTCGCAACTCGTGCTGGCCTCCAACACCGGCCAGACCGCGCTGACAGCGGCGGAGATGATGCCGGAGATGGAGCGCATTGTTGGCGTCACCGAGGCCGCCGGGTGGTGGGACATAGACACGCCGCCCGACCCGGAGACAGTAGCGCAGGCTCAGGAAAAGGGCGTCCGCTTTGTCACTGGCACACACTCGCTGATGGGCGCGGTTTCCTGGGCAATACAGAAATCCTTCGGTGGCCTGCCTCCCGTAGAACTCATCGCCCGCACCTACTACGCTTTCTCCCAGGGCACAAAGGTCGCCATCGAGTGCCTGATCATGGCCGCAGACGCCGGCCTCATCAACATGAGTGAGGACGTCATCGCCATCGCCGGCACAGGCAAGGGCGCCGACACGGCCATGGTAGTCAAGCCGGCCTTCAGCAACGAGTTCTTCAATCTCCGCATCAGGGAGTTCGTGGCCATGCCCAGAGGCTGAATGGAATCATCGTTCGGCAAACTGGGGCAGTGCGAGGATGATGTCAACGGCCTGGGAGAGGCTTTCCGCTACATAGTCCGGCGGCACGAGACAGCGGCTGAGGTGGTCCGTCACCTGGGCATCCCCCTCCGGGAAGCCCTGATGCCGGGGCAGTTCCCTCCGTGTGGTCAGGAAGATGCTCGTGCAGCCGACGCTATGGGCGGCGTTGATGTCGCCGCAACTGTCGCCGACGAGAAGCGAGCGCGGCAAGTCGAGGCCGTACTTGGCGGCGGCGGTGAGAAGTGACCCCGCCTGCGGCTTACGACACCAGCAGCCCTCGTCCGGCCGGTGCGGGCAGTACTCGATGCCGTGGATCAGCCCGCCGGCCTCTGCGACCTCGACGCGCATTCGAGTGAGTATCCCCAGCAGCGTCCGCGCCGAGAAATACCCCCGACCGACGCCCGACTGATTCGTTATCACGTAGGCCTCGATGCCGGCCTCATGCAGCCGCCGCAAGGACTCCAGCGCATCCGCCCGGAAGTGGAATTCCTCCCAGCTCTTCACGTAATCATAGCTGTCTTCGTTGATCACGCCGTCCCTGTCGAGAAAGACGGCCGGCCGTTTGCGCAAAGCAATGCTCCCCGAATCCCGGTCAATATCACTGACATTGACATCTTACCTCCACGCAGTTGTCTTGGCAAATCCCGCACGCAATGAATTATACTGTCCGTGCAGCGCAAAGAGCACTGTCCCGGGGGCGGAGCGAGTGCTGAGACTGCGGGGGAGCATCACGCCATGACGATTACCGAGTTCCAGAAGCTCATCGAAGACATCTACTATGACAAGGACAGCGGGCGGGGGATGGAAGCCACCTTCATGTGGTTCGTCGAGGAGGTGGGGGAGCTGTCGCGGGCGCTGCGCCGAGGCTCGCGTGAGGAACTCCAGGACGAGTTCGCCGATGTCGCTGCATGGCTGGCGACGCTGGCCTCGATTGCCGGCGTCAATCTCGAAGCGGCCGTCACCGAGAAGTATCAAGGCGGCTGCCCCAAGTGTGGCTCAACCCCGTGCCGGTGCAGTGATGTGTGAGACGTGGGTGGGTAAGACATGGCGCGAGTAATGGTGGCAATGAGCGGGGGAGTGGACTCGGCAGTGGCGGCGCTGCTGCTGAAGCAGCAAGGCCACGACCTCTGCGGCGTGACCATGAAGACCTCCGACTCACCCGCACTGGAGCCGCTCTGGGATGACACGCTCGCACGGGCAGGGCAGGCCTGCGCCATCCTCGACATCCCCCATCTGAGCGTTGACTTCTCCGCTCAGTTCGCTGCCGATGTCGTTGCCGATTTCGTCGCTTCCTATGCCGCCGGCCTGACACCGAACCCGTGCGTCATCTGCAATCCCGCTCTCAAGTGGGGACACCTCCTGCATTACGCCATCGCCGAGGGGTATGAGTACCTGGCAACCGGCCACTATGCGAAGGTCCGGCAGGGCGATGACCGGCACCAGCTTCTGCGCGGCGCTGACAGTGACAAGGACCAGTCGTACATGCTCTGCCGCCTCACTCAGGAGCAACTTCGTCACACCATCTTGCCACTCGGCGAGTACACCAAGATGCAGGTGCGGCAACTGGCGGCTGAGGCATATCTGCCGCAAGCCGAAGCGCCCGAAAGCCAGGACCTGTGCTTCGTGGCCGCGGAGGACTACGGGGAGTTCCTGGCGGGGCGAATCGAGCTGATGCCCGGGCCGATACTCGACACCGCAGGGAACACCCTCGGCCGGCACCGGGGATTGGCACTCTACACCGTCGGACAGCGCAAGGGACTGGGGATAGCCCACTCCGCGCCGCTGTTCGTCATACGCAAGCAGCCGGAGACCAACCCGCTCGTCGTCGGCCCGCGCGAGGCGGCATTGAGCAGCACGTGCCGTCTGGGCCGTCTCAACTGGGTAGCAGTGGAGGCGCCCGCAGACGGTGCAAAGATCAGCGGACAGATTGAGGTGCGCTACCGGACCCGGCCGGTGCCAGCCATCCTGGAGGTGACCGGGGACGCCGCGACGGTG
>JAUWOG010000383.1 GCA_030612305.1 Armatimonadota bacterium
GGCAGCGGACGGCGTGGGAGCAGAGGCCGGGCCGGGGAGTCGGCACGATGCGGACAAGGACAAGCCGGTTTTCCGGTATGTGGGGGGAGAGGCGGCCGACACGCTGACGGGAATGGAGAGGGAGCCGACGCAGGGCAGTGCCGGAGCCGTATTCCAGAGCGGCGAGATAGATGTGAGTGAGGATGTCTTCTCGCGAAAAGAGCATGACACTGAGGTTGAGGAGAAGATTCGCTACGTTACGAAGAACATGGTGACAGTGCCGCTGAACAGCGCGGAGGATAAAGCAATCGGCGTCATGCAGGTGCTGAACAAGACGGAGGGTATTTTCGAGGGCTCGGATGTGGCGATTCTGGACATTCTGGCATCGCAGATAGCGGCGGCGCTGGAGACGGCGCGGCTCAATGAGGAAGCCCGCCTCGGGGAGATCGTCCGCTTCATCGGCAACCTCAGCCACGATGTCAAGAACATGATGACGCCGGTGCAGACAGGCGCAGAGACACTCGCGTTCATTGCGGATGACACGTTCGAGCAATTTGACGAGATGGTCGCCGACTGGCCGGACAAGCCCAAGGAAGTGACGCTCGAGACGCTGGCAAGCCTGCGCGAGCTGCTGCCCGAGATGACCGAGATGATAAAGAGCGGCTGCGACGCGGTGCAAGTCCAGATGGCCGAAGTCTCCGCCGCGGTCAAGGGGATCGTCAGTGAACCCAGCTTCCACTATGGGGACATCAACACGGTCATTGACATGGTTCTGCCGATGCTGAAGGTCATGGGGGAGAAGCAGCAGGTCGAACTGGCAAAGGATGTGGCGGAGGACATCGAGCAGGCGGTGATGGACCCGAAGCTGATGTACAACGCCATCTACAATTTGATAAACAACGCGCTGGGGGCGTGTCCGGAGGGAGCGTCAATCACCACTCATGCGCGGACGGTACGCGATGGTCAATTCCCGGATGGCGCGTATCTGGAAGTAGCCGTTCAGGATACCGGCAGCGGAATGCCGGAGCACGTGCGGAAGAAACTGTTCACTGACGACGCAGTGAGCACGAAGACCATGGGCACCGGCCTCGGGACGCGCATCGTGAAGAACTCGATTGACGCGCACGGCGGCACGGTCTGGGTCGAGAGTGAGGAAGGTGTGGGGACGACGATAACCTTGCGGGTGCCGATTGACGGCTCGGTCGAGGCTAAGGAGAGCATGAAAGAAGCGGCGAAGGCTGAAGCCGCCGAGGCTGAAGCCGCTGAGGCCGAGGAAGCAGAGGAGCAATAGGTGGATGGAGTTTCGATACCACAATCCGACGAGACTGACTTTCGGTGAAGGGACATTCGGGCAGGTCGGGGAGTTGACCGCGCCGCTCGGAAGCCGGGCGATGCTGGTCACGGGACGCTCCGCGATGGAGAAGGCAGGCTACCTGCAGAAGGCCAAAGACCTGCTCGAAGACGCGGGCATGGCAGTGACCGTATTCAACAAGATACCGCCGAATCCGACGCTGGATGCAGTGATGGAGGGGAGAGAACTCGCGCAGGCCGAAGGCTGCGACGTGATGGTCGGTCTCGGCGGCGGGAGCGCGATGGATGCCGCGAAGGCCATTGCGGTTGCGGCGAGCCATGACTGCGACATGCGGGAGTTCCTGCTGCCCGACGAGAACGGCGAGAAGCGGCTGCCGAGTGAGGCCACGCTGCCAGTCGTTGCAGTCACCTCGACGGCGGGGACTTCGTCTGAGCTGACGCCCTTCGCAGTCATAAGCCTGACTGATACGCATGAGAAGCCGGCGATGGCCGGGCCGAACCTGTTTCCCCGCATTGCCATACAAGACCCGGAGTTGACCTACACCATGCCGGCGCACGTCACGGCGGCGACCGGGGTTGATGTGTTCTGCCATGCGGCAGAAGGCTACATATCCACGGTTGCGACGCCGCTGACGGCCCATACGGCGCTGAAGGCGATTGAGCTGGTGGCGGAGTGCCTCCCGAAGGCGGTCGCCGCCGGCGCCCACCTCGAGGCGCGGCGCGGAATGATGCTGGCGAATACGTTCGCCGGATACACGCTCTCGCAAGCCGGCGGGAATGTCATGCACGCGCTGGAGCACCCGATGGGTGGACACTATCCGGACATTGCCCACGGAGCGGGCCTGGCGGCGATAATCGTGGCATGGGGAGAACAGATGTGGGAGCGCGCGCCGGAACGCTTCGCAACCGTCGCCCGCATCTTCGGCGTCGAGGACCCGGACGACAGGTCGGCGGCGGCGCAGGTCGGTGGTGTGCTCAAGGAGTTCCTGACGGCGGTCGGCATGGAGGTGACGCTGAGCGATTTGGGCATCGAGCAGGAGATGCTGGGGACACTCGCCGATGACGCGCTGCGCTACATGCTCGGCGGGGTGCGCAAGACCCCCGGCGAAACGACACGCGAGGACCTGATGGGACTGCTGCGGGCGAGCTACTAGGCCCTCAGCGCGATGCTTTCGCTACGCAGTGGTTCGACCAAAGTACTGTCGTCTGCGCTCTGCAACAATTGGCCGGTCAGTCAGATGTGTTCATTGCAATGATGTACACTAATTCTCTGATACGCACAGAGCGCATATAGTGAGGCGTTCGACCGTGGGACAGACCAGCGACAATGATCCATTCACCAGTCCCGCAAGCCTCGTTACGAGTTTGACAGATACAGAGCTGGACCTCCTTGCTCGATTCCTCGGAGCCACGGAGCGATGGATACAGGACGAACTCGTCATAAGGGAGGCGGGTGCCAAAGACGTTGCCCTGGCCATGGAAGGGATAAGGGACAAGACCTACTGGCACTACGTTCGCGAGCAGATGGCCTGGGACGAAGCTGCCATGGTCGCAATTCACTTTTCCGGAATTCTCTATCAAGGCATAGTTCTATCCGCCTACAGCATTATGGATAGAAGCCTACACCTTCTGCTGACACTCTATCTCGCGGAGCCTCAGCGGGCCTGCCAAGGCGTAGATAAGAAGAGCAAGCAGCTAGATGCTATTCTAAAGACTTGGGGCTGGCCAACAATGCTGCGGTGCACCCATCAGTGGCACCGCATCACCCAGTGGACCAAGGTACGCCATGCGCTCGCGCACGCCAACGCCTCCCTGTACGACAATACAGTCGTTAGTGCTCTTCGAGATGACCTGAAGCTCCAATTTACGGAAACCGGCATGGGGTTGCGAGACGAGTGGGAGATACAGCTGATGGGTGAGGATTGTGTTGCTATGTTCGACGACATTATGGCACTCTTTCGTTGGCTGGAGACGCAAGAGCACGAACACGGGACGAGAACTACTCAAGAGGGTGAGTGAGATGACTGACGATCGCCTAAGAGAGCGCCTTGACCGGCTAGAGAGGGACAACCGTAGGCTCAAGCGTGTAGGAGTGGTCATCGGGGTCCTGCTGATGGCTGCGCTTGGCATGGGACAGACACCTGGCAAGCGTGTTATTACTGCCAATGAGTTCGTGCTCATCGATGGGAAGGGCGAGCACCGGATGGTATTGGCCGTAAAGGAGGAACAGCCAGCCTTCGCACTCTACGATGGTCACGGGCAGCGTCGGGCGTTGTTGACGCTGGACGAGGATGGACGCCCAGCTTTCGCGCTGGCTGATGCTAACGGAGAGGCTCGGCTCAGTCTGGGGTTGAGCCACGGAGGGGAACCTCGGCTTAGTCTCTTGGACGCCACCGGCCACCTGCAACTAGGACTAGGCATGGTGATTGGGGAGCCGCACTTCTGGATGTGTGATGCTGACCGGGAGGTGCGGGTAAGGCTATTGCTATCCGCAGGTAAGCCGGAGCTCACAATGTACGGTGCTGAGGGACGGGCCCACGTATGGATCAAGGCTGACAACGACGG
>JAUWOG010000340.1 GCA_030612305.1 Armatimonadota bacterium
GCCGGCCACGGAATCACGAATACCTCGCGCTCGAGCGGCTTCAGTTCCAGGTCCGTCAGCTCGATGTCGTCCGCCGTGAGCAAGGCCACCTCATCATCGTCAATGACATAGACCTTGTCGGTCTCCTGGCGGATGGCGCCCATGTCGGAGGCGATGTAATTCTCGCCTTCGCCGATGCCGACGACGAGTGGCGAGAAGCGCCGCACGGCGACCAGTTCTCCGGGGCTGTCCGCACAGATGACGCCGAATGCGAAGGCCCCCTCGAGGTCACCGACGGCGCGGCAGACGGCCGCTCTCAGGTCGCCCTCGTAGTACTTCTCCACGAGGTGAGCCATGACTTCGGTGTCGGTCTGCGAGGTGAAGACATAGCCCTCGGCGGTCAACTGCTCGCGCAGTTCCTGGTAATTCTCGATGATACCGTTATGGACGACCGCGACGCGCCCATTGGTTGACAGGTGCGGGTGGGAGTTCTCGACGGAGGGCTTGCCGTGCGTCGCCCAACGTGTGTGGCCGATGCCGGCGGTGCCGATCAGCGGGTCGCTGCCGAGTTCCTCCTCCATGTTGTCGAGCTTACCGACGACCTTGCGCAGGTCAATCCGGCCGTCGCTGATTACTGCAATACCTGCGGAGTCATAGCCGCGATACTCAAGTCGTCGCAGGCCTGCCAGACAGATGGCCGGTGCCTGCCTCATTCCGATGTAACCTACAATTCCACACATTCCAGGAAACGCTCCCTTATCTATTGGTGAACTTCGTTACGAGGCTGCGAAACACTCGCCCCAATCCACAACCTGTAGGCCGATCCCGCCCCTGGGCGGGACCAGCTCGGCACCGTTGGTCGTAATGGAGGGGCCTACTCGCTGCGCAGTACGATCCCGTCATCGGCAACCTCAACAAGGATCGTGTCGCCCTCCTTGAAGTCGCCGCGGAGGAGGGCACTCGCGGCCTGGTTCTCGATGGTTTTCTGTATGAGGCGGCGCAGCGGGCGTGCCCCATATTCCGGGGCATAGCCTTCTTCGGCAAGAAACCGGCGCGCCTCATCACTGACGCGGAGGCCAATACTACGCTCTTGCAGCGCTTCCTGCAAGCGTTCGAGCATCAAGTCCACAATCTGGAGGATCTCCTCCTGCGTCAGCGCATGGAAGACGATAATCTCGTCAATGCGGTTGAGGAACTCGGGCCGGAAGGTGGCGCGCAGGCTCTCCATGACCTGGTCGCGCATCTGCTCATGGTGCTCGACACGCTCGCCCTCATCCCACTCCGGGTCCGGCGCGGTGATGAACTGACTCCCCACGGTCGAGGTCATGATGATGACGGTGTTCTTGAAGTCCACGGTGCGGCCGGTGTTGTCAGTCAGCCGCCCATCCTCGAATATCTGCAGCAGGATATTGAAGACATCCGGGTGCGCTTTCTCGATTTCATCGAGCAGCACGACACGATAGGGGCGTCGCCGCACGGCTTCGGTAAGCTGCCCGCCCTCTTCGTAACCGCCATATCCGGGCGGTGCGCCGATCCGCCGCGACACGGAGAACTTCTCCATGTACTCGCTCATGTCTATGCGCACCATCGCCTCTTCATCATCGAAGAGGAACTGCGCGAGCGCCTTGGCCAACTCGGTCTTGCCGACGCCGGTAGGCCCGAGGAATATGAACGAGCCAATCGGGCGATTCGGGTCCTTCAGCCCGGCGCGTGCCCGACGAATCGCCTCCGAGACCGCGACGACTGCCTCGTCCTGGCCCTTGACGCGCTCATGGAGGCGGTGCTCCATCTTCAGCAGCTTCTCGGCTTCTTCCTCGAACATCTTCAGCACCGGAATGCCGGTCCAACTCGCCACGATCTGGGCGACATCTTCGGCATCCACACTGTCGTCTATGTCCGGGCTGCGGGCCCACTTCTCCTCGGCGACCGGCAGCTTCGCGTGGAGTTCATCGAGTTGCGCCTTGATGCGGTTGGCTTCAGTGTAGTCGCCGTCAAGAGCCGCTTGTGTGCCCTGCTCTTCGAGTTCAGCTATCTGCTCGCGCAGGCTCTCCGGCCTCGGTGGCAGGTCGTAGGTCTCTATGCGCAGCTTGCTGGCCGCCTCGTCAATGAGGTCAATCGCCTTGTCCGGCAGGAACCGGTCCTGGATGTAGCGGTCGGAGAGAGTGGCGGCTGCCTCGAGAGCCTCATCGAGTATCTTCACACCATGGTGCTTCTCATAATCCGGGCGCAGGCCGCGCAGGATCGCGACCGTATCCTCGACCGTCGGCTCCTCGACCACTATCGGCTGGAAACGCCGCTCCAGCGCCGCGTCTTTCTCAATGTGCTTGCGGTACTCGTCAAGCGTGGTAGCGCCGATGGCCTTCAGTTCGCCGCGAGCCAGCGCCGGCTTCAGCATATTCGAGGCGTCCATTGCGCCTTCCGCCGCACCTGCGCCGATGACCGTGTGCAGCTCATCTATGAAGACGATAATCTCCCCCTGCGAGGCGATGATTTCGTCCATCACCGCCTTGAGGCGCTCCTCGAATTCGCCGCGATACTTGCTGCCGGCGCCCATGCCCGCGAGGTCAAGCTGCAGCAGGCGCTTGCCGAACAACATCTCCGGGACCTCTTCGGCGATTATCTGTTGGGCGAGGCCCTCGACTATGGCCGTCTTGCCGACACCCGGCTCGCCGATGAGCACCGGGTTGTTCTTGGTGCGTCGCGAGAGCACCTGGATGACGCGGCGGATCTCCTCATCGCGGCCGATGACGGGGTCCAGCTTGCCCTCCTGCGCCAGCTCAGTCAGGTCGCGGGAATAGCGCTCGAGCGCCTCGTAGCCAGCCTCGGCGCCTTCATCTGTCACCTGTTGGCTGCCGCGAATGTCCTGCAGCGCTGACAGCGCCTTCTCAGTGCTCACACCGGCGGCCTTCAGCAGCGCAGCCGCCTCCGTCTTGTCATCCTCGAGGATCGCGAGCAGCACGTGCTCGTTGGCGACAAAGGTATCCCCGAAGCGCTGGGCGACTTCCCAGGCCAGGTCAAAGATGCGCTGCGTCTGCGGCGTGATGTATATCTGGCCCTCGGCACCGGAGCCGGAGACCTGTGGCCGCTTGCCGAGTTCCCGCTCGACGTTCTGGACGAGCCCGGCCTTGTCTGCGCCGAGCTTCTCGATGATGCGTGGCACTACGCCGCCTTCCTGCTCCAGCAAGGCCAGCAGGATGTGTTCGACATCAAGTTGCGTATGGCTATAGCGCTGGAGCACCTGCTGAGCGCCGGCCATCATCTGCTTCGCCTGATTGGTGAACTTCTCAAAATCCATGATCTACTACCTCACTTGCCCAGCACCTGTGCCACAAGACAACACAGATGGTAGATGAGACCGACGCCCATCATAACTACGAGTGCCCTGGCTGGCCATACGATCCAACCGGGCAAGCCCTTTCCTTTGATGCTTTCATTGAACTCAGCAATGACTGGTTTGGCGTCACTGACTCTGTCTGGTGGCACCACAATCTGCACCGGGAAGACCCAGGCACAATACTGCTCCAAAGGCTCCATCGGCACGCGATAGGCGAATATGCCGCTGTCCTTCAGGTGCATCACGCACCGGTCGGCGTATTCGCTACTTCTAAGCCCTTGAAAGCTGGCAACTCGTACCCAACGCGTTTCTGTCACGGAACGGACTCCTGTGCTTGGCGAGCCCGACAGCTCTTGACCGCCACGCTGGCGCCGCCGCAAGCTCTGCAGCGGCCCTTTACTTGCCTTGGCACCCTCGGTTCAGTGAATCCTCTTTGCGATTGCCTTCGCCTCGTCCAGATTCTCACGCGGTACCAGTATGCGCACTTTGTCCGATGGCACCGGGTCCGTTTCGGGCGTGTACGGAAACCGGATGAACGCAATAACCGCTGTCCGCAGAGCAGTCATGAGAGCCTCGGCCTGCTCTTCAGCCTCCACGCCTGTGAAGCACGCCAGCTCCACCCACGCGTCGTCAGCCAGGAGCGCCATCGCCGCTCTTGCGAACTCAGGTGGCACGAGCACACTCAGGACGATCCGTCCACGTATCCGCGCCCCGATCGCTGAGGGCGGAATGCGCTGAGCCGGAATGCCCGCAGCCTCGAGCTCTGCCACGCACAGATCAGCGTCGCCGTCCACGTAGATTCCCCGGAACTGCTTGACTTCTACCCAGTTCTTCTCCTCCATGGTCTCTACTCCGCTCGGTTCCGTGCCTGCACAGACCGTTGGGTTACTCCTCCGGGTCGGGTGGTTCGGGTGACT
>JAUWOG010000333.1 GCA_030612305.1 Armatimonadota bacterium
CACGTCAAGCTCGGCATCGTCGAGGTGGATGCAGTGAGCGGCGGTCACCTGGTTGTCCAGGAGGCCGAGCCCGTCGAGGTAGTGTACGGGCCGCAAGCCGGTCTCGGCAATGGAGCGCTCGACTTCGTCGTCGGTCTCGGAGAGGTGGATGTGAATGCCGAGGTGGTGCTCGCGGGCGGCCTGTGCCACTTCCCGGAGCATCTGCTCCGTGCAGGAATATGGGGCGTGCGGGCCGAGCATGGGGATGATGCGTGAGGGGGCCTCTTCCCGCACCTGGAGGGCGAACTCGAGGGCGCGTTCGACACCGGCGGTCTCTTCGGCGAACTGGAGGAGGACGCCGGAAGGGAGTGCGCGCATGCCGCCGTCAATGGCGGCCCTGGTGCCGGCCTTGAAGAAATGATACATGTCGTTGAAGCAGGTGATCCCGACGCGGAGCATCTCGAGTATGCCGAGCATCGCGCCCCAGTAAACGTCTTCTTCTTCGAGCCGGGCTTCGATGGGCCAGATTTTCGTGGTGAGCCACTCGTGGAGGGGCATGTCGTCAGCATAGCCGCGCAAGAGCGTCATGGCGAGGTGGGTGTGGGCGTTGACGAGGCCGGGAAGCAGGACGCCGCCGGCGGCGTCAATCTCAGTGTCACAGGTCGCAGGATGGTCCGTGCGCTGCGGGCCGACGTAGTCTATGGTGCCGTCGCCGGCTACCAGCTCGCCGGGGGATAGCGGTTCGGAGCCGGGAGCCATAGTCACAAGAGTAGCGTTGTGGACTCGCAGAGATGCCATTGGTATCCTCAACAGATGGTGTGGCGGAGCCGCGTCTGCGGCTCATTATAGCACCGGCGGGGAGTTGGGGACAATCGGGATGCGCAAGGGGCGTACTTCTTTGCTCGAATAGTGAACTTTGTCTCCATCTACTACGTCTAACAGTAGATACACGAGAGGGCGGGTAAGGAGCGCTTGCTGGAAGGTTTTCACCCTCCCTCCCTTCCGAGAGAGCCCAGCAGCCGCCCTCTCACTTTTTACTGGCACGCATGGGGATACCCGGGGGGGACACGCGGAGACCGCGTGGACGCGAAGAGCAATACCGAATGAACAGATAGAACCCGGCGCACAGGATAGAGACAGGCAGCATAGACGCGAAACCGATGAGCCGCAGATAGTCTGATGCAGATGAGTAAGCAGTAGCTACGCGTGGCGCAGTGAAAGCGCCATGCAGGTCGCAGCAGTGATTCTTCACCCTCCCGCGAGACGGCGCTCCGGAAGACAGGAGCGCCGTCTCATTGTGTGTAGGGGTTGCTCGTCGGGGGGAGGAAACGACGCAGGGGGGGCGAATTGACCGAGGAAGGCATTTGGGTTATGATGTCAGGGCGTTGCAGTGGGGCGGCAGACCATCATAGCAACCGTGAGGCCACACGTATGAGCGAAGCGAGTGACGCAGCAGGATTTGCGCAGGCGTATGAGACATGCGGGCGCATCATAGCCAATATCGAGCGAGTCATCATCGGGAAGCGGAACGTCATCGAGGAGACGCTGGTGGCGGTACTGGCCGGAGGGCACCTGCTGCTGGAGGACGTGCCCGGTGTCGGTAAGACGATGCTGGCGAAGTCGCTGGCGCGGAGCATCGGCGGGGAGTTTGCGCGCGTTCAGTTCACGCCGGACCTGATGCCCTCGGATGTGACCGGGGTGTCTATCTACAATCAGCACTCCGGGACCTTCAGCTTTCGGAAGGGCCCGGTTTTCGCCAATGTCGTGCTGGCGGACGAGATCAACCGTGCCAATCCCCGGACGCAGTCGGCGCTTCTGGAGGCGATGGAGGAGCGGCAGGTGACGGTGGACGGAGAGACACATGCTCTCCCCCATCCGTTCGTAGTGGTCGCGACGGAGAATCCGATTGAGTACGAGGGCGTCTATCCGCTGCCCGAGTCGCAGCTTGACCGCTTCATGTTGAGGCTGTCCATCGGGTATCCGTCGGAGGCGGATGAGAAGAGGGTAGTGAAAAGCCAGTTGACGCGGCATCCGATAGATGACCTGGAGCCGGTGTGCGATGCGTCGGATGTGGAGGCGCTGCAGGCGACGACGGCGCGCTGTCATGTTGATGAGACGATCTATGACTACGTGATGGCGATCGTGCGCCGGACGCGGCAGTCCGAGCAGTTGGAGCTTGGTGCGAGTCCTCGGGGGACGCTGGCGGCGATACGGACGGCACAGGCGCTGGCGATCATCGAGGGGCGCGACTTCGTGACGCCGGATGACATCAAGCGTCTGGCGGTGAGTATCCTGGCGCACAGGACGCTGCTGGCTTCGCAGGCGCGGCTCGGGGAGGTCGGGGCCGCTGATATCGTTCGCGAGATACTCGAGGAAGTCGCGGTTCCTGTGTGAGAGGCAGGCCATGACGCGGAACCTGAGACTGTTTGTCGTGGCGGCCGTGTTGTTTCTGCTCGCGGGCATGATGAATGAGCGGGCGGCGCTCTACGTTATGGCCGGCGTCTGCCTGGCCTGCGTACTCGGCTGCTATGTCATATCGCGGATGGCGATAGCCGGGCTGGAGTTGAAGATCGAGCTGGGGTCGCCAATAGTGCGAGCGGGTCAAGAAGTGGCGGTGCAGATACGCCTGTCGAATATCGGCATCATCTCGCGGCCGGCTGTACCTGTCAGGACGGATGTCGAGAACCGGACTGTCCCGACGCCCCCGATGACGTACCTCTTCCCCTTGCCGAGCCTGACCGCAGGCCAGTCGGTCAGCACTTCGGCGGCGATCGTCCCCATGTACCGAGGCGAGCATGTGATGGTGCTGCCACGGCTGATGGGGAGCGACCCGCTGGGCATGTTCAACCGGCCGGGGACGCCGCTGGAGCAGCTGGGGTTTGTGGCTCTCTGCCGGCCGGTGGCTATCTCTCGTGAGGATATGATGAATCTTCTGTCGGAGCGGACGCGGATGCAGATGGCCTCGAACCAGCGGCGGCGAGGGGAGTTCATCGGGATTCGGCCTCATGAGCCGGGGGATGACCTGCGCGATGTACACTGGAAGATTACTGCACACGTGGGCGAGCTTGTGGTGAAGAAGTATGCAGGCGGGCGGGATTACCATGCTGCGGTCTGGCTCGATACGCGGGCGGAGAATGTGATCGGGCCGGGGCCGGGAAGCAGCTTCGAGACGCAAGTAGTGGCTGCGGCATCGCTGACAGAAGCGATGAGCGAGCTGAACCTGGACATCGGGCTTCTCGGCGACGGCCTGGCGAAGACACTGCGCGCTCCCGACCGTGGCCATTCGACGCAGGAGCGGGTGCAGCTCGCGCTGGCGGAAGTCAAGGCAAAAGGGCAGCGGCCCTTTGCCGCCGCGATTAGTGAGTGGATCGGTCGGGTGCGTCCGGGGGTAACCGTGTTCGCAGTGACTTCCGGTACGGAGGCGCAGGCAGTGGATGCTCTTCGGGGTGTGGCGGCACGCGGCATCAGCCTGCGGGTGATTCTGTGCGGCTCGGAGGATGCGGACAGTTCGTCTATACGGCGCCAGGCCTCGGCGCTGGCGGCACTGCGCGCAGCAGGCGTACCCTCGGTGATGAGCGCCTCGGAGGCGGAACTGGTACAGGCGTTCTCGGAGCTTGCGCGGATGCGGGCTACACGTGCGGTGGGCGAGGTGATGTCGTGAAGCGTGTCCTTGACAGGATGCGGCAACGGATGCGGCATCTGCTGGGTCTGGACATGCCGGACTACGACCCGTCGGTCGCGGCTCGGGACGAAGAGCCGGGGGTGTGGTACTGGGCGTGCATCTACGCGTGGGTGATGATGATCGGTGCGCTGCTGTCAGTGTCCATATTCATGGCCGGCCCGCTGTTCATCGCCGAGATCGGCGTGCTGCTCATCGTCGCGTTCCCGCTCTCCCAACATCTGCACTATACGAGGCACTCATGGCCGCGTGTGACGTGGATCGTGTTCATCGCCGCGGTGGTGACCGCCGCCATTCAGTTCGGCCCGATCATTGCCACGTATCTTCACCACGCTCCCTCGAGCAACTACGAGGCGGTGCGATTCATCCTGGGGATATTCCTGTGGGTGATGGCGTTCCGCGCGCTTTCGATGCGCACGATTACGGAGCTCGTGCAGACAATTCTGCCGGCCACGTCCATCGTGCTGCTGTCGCTGGTGGTATTCCCGCACTATACGGCGCTGCTGGGGATGGGGATGCTAATCTTGGGGGCGCTGGCGCTCTTGTCACTCGAGCATCGTCTGTCGGCGCGGCGTGAGTTCGCTACGGTGCGTCGTGCTCAGTTCACGCGGACGCGGCGCTCTTCGGGGGCGTTGTACTCGTGGCCGGC
>JAUWOG010000523.1 GCA_030612305.1 Armatimonadota bacterium
GCTTCTTGCTTTCGCACAAGGAGGGCCGTCGGGTAGGAGGCGATGGCTTGCTGCAGGTTCTCGGCCCGGTCGCCGGTCGGAAGCTCTGAATATGCGAGCCCCAGATTATTCTGGGTCATCGCCCAGTCTTCCGGAAACGCATCTTCAGTATAAACACGCAGCGCTGCCTCGTAGCAGTCGATGGCGTTGTGCTGATTCATCGCTCGACTACCTGTCGGCAATTCGTTGTACCTGATGGCAACTGTGCCGACGAGCGCCGCCCATTCAGCGCTGTCGGGAGGCGGAGGTTGAGCGTCGGGCTGGAGTTGAGCTATCAGATCCGACAGCGCTGGGTCTTCCTTGCCAGGGCGGATGGAGGTGCGCGTCCAGGCTTGTAAGAGAGGCAGAAGCAGATCGTAGCGCTCTTGTGTGTAGAATATGCTTTCGAGGCCGGCGTAGGCCTCACGCAGCCCGCCGCGAACTGGCCGGTCATCACACAACCCCGCGAGGGCGCGAGCAACAAAACAGGCGTCTTCGATGATGTTTCCGCGCTCAAGCTCAAGACGGGAATCGTGCGGGGTGAACTCGCCGGCTTCGCTGCGTGGAATCCAGGTTCTTGCGAGCTTGTCCATTGCGGCGCGGAGTGCGGGACCCTTGAAGGATTGCCAGCCGATGAGGCCGAGGGTGGTTTCACAGGCCCGTTGCCGGGCCAGATATTCGACAATCCAGGGGTGCAGCGGGACGCCACAGGCGCGCATAGCGCTGAGGAGCTCGATAGCGCGTTTCTGAGGTCCAGACAATGAGCGTGCGACAATATCCCGCCAGCGCTTCCTGACACGTTTACCAAGCTCTTGTGCATCTTTGTTTCGCATAGCCTTCGCGCCGCTGGCCGCACGTTCGCTAAAGAGATCATAGGCGGCTACGACGGTGCCATCGTTGGCCGCTGCAAGGGCAGCCATAACTGTCGGCGATACCTTCAGCCCGAATGCAGCGCCCAGCGCGTAGAGAACTTGCTCCTCCAGTTGGCCAGAGAGGCGAGGGAGTGTGACATGCCTAATCGTGTGGAATACAGTCTCAAGGCGACTTGCAAGGGGAGCCGCGTGTCGGGTCTCGGTGGTGGCGACAATGCAGAAATGATGCCCGGGGAACCACTCGGCGAATCGTTGTGCAAGATCGGCGAGCGCGCGCTGGATGTTTCTCTGTCTGACGGCGAATGAGTGGAGATTGTCTATGAAGATAACTACGTCGCCGCTACATCCCGGAAGGGGACCATCAGGAACAGAGACGGTGCTCTTCGGGACAAGCACTGTGAGATTACCGAGACCATACGAGCGGCGGATGTTGGTAACTGCGTGATATGCTTCGAAAGTCTTGCCGGTTTGTGGCTCACCGGATATTAGCAGGAGTTGACATTCCGCCGTGTGGAGATTCGCCATTTCGGGGCGCTCCACATGCTTTGGCTCTGTCTCGCCAGGCTTGGCGATGATGTCGAACAGTTCTTCTGTAGTGCAGATGTCGTAGAGCTGGTATTGGGCGGGAGCGCTGGGCGGAGGATGCCGCTCGGGGCCGCGGCGGCGGAGAAGCGACACGATGCCAGCAACGAGAAGACCGCCGAGTACGGTTATGAGTATCGCGTCCCAGTTCTCAACTACGAACTCAATGATGCGATGCAGCATCTGCCGACTCCATCCGGATGCAAGTGCGCGACAAGGTCACGCAACTGAACAAATGGATATTCATCACGGAGCAGCCAACCTCCTCCAAGAGGGTACGGGTTGGCTTGTGGCGAAAGGGAAAGGGAAGGCAGGACTAGCACAGCCCTCCGCGGAGGATGCCATGAGCACCGGCAAGCAGCCGTACGTCAGAGAGATGATCCGCGAAGCTGTTGGGGCACTTGGTGGCCGGACGACCAATGTGGCGGTCAGGGATTGGGTGCTGCAGAAGTATCCTGATACGAACCCGAGCACCATCCAACAGCAGATGCTCTTCTGCAGCGTCAACCACCCATCACGCATCCATGTACCCCCCAACAAGCAGCCGCGCCGGGCGGATGATCAGCGCTACGATTCCCTGGTCCGTCCCGGGCGAGGTGAGCTGGAGCTGTATAACCCCGAGCGGCATGGTGTCTGGGCCATCGAAGAGGATGCGGCTGGCAACCTGACCGTCGGCCGCGAGGGTGAGGTGCCGGAGATCGACCTGGACCCGGACGACCTGAAGGTGGATATCGAGCGTCACGATCCGAGCGAACTGGAGACCGGCCGCACTCCATTCATCCGGGAGATGGTCTGGGAGGCCGTTGATGCGCTCGGCAGCCCGCCACGCAACCGGGATGTCTGTGACTGGATCGAGCAGCGCTATCCGGGCACGAACAGGAGCAGCATCCAGTGCCATCTGGCGATCTCCTGCGTAAACCAGCTTTCACGCCTGCACTTCCCTGAGAACCAGCGGCCGCGCGTCGCCGATGACCCGAGGTATGACTTCCTGTATCGAGCGGGTCACGGCGTGGTGGAATGGTACCAGGCGGAGAAGCACGGCGTATGGAGCATCGAGCAAGACGATGAGGGCAATCTGGCACTGAGCTGCGACGACGGGGAACTGATCCATCCCGAGCGACGCGAACCGACCGCGGTGGCCGCAAGGCCTGTGCCGAAGCGGGAAGCCATCCCCATCACACAGAAACAGATCGATGCCGCCGGGCGGCTGCATGATCTCCTGTCAACATGGCCGACTACGGACAGAGCGTTTGAGATGCTCAGTGAGCGCTTCCCGGACTTCGGACGCGAGGCCACAATCATCAAGTGTGCGGCCATCAACGACCTGTACTCGACGAATGTGTTCGCGATCTGGCGCATGGCCGAGCATATTGTCGATGTGATGAAGGACCCGCCGAGAGATCCGGATGAACTGGCCGAGACAATCGCTCGCCTGCCTGACGCTGATGGCAACTCCACGCGGCATCACTGGAGCTTCACGTCGAAGT
>JAUWOG010000743.1 GCA_030612305.1 Armatimonadota bacterium
CGGAAGACGCGCTGCTCGTCTTCGTCGAGCAGACGGTAGGACCACTGGAGAGTGTCTTCGAGAGTGCGCTGGCGGTCGGTGACCCCGCGCACACGCGAAGTGAGAACCCGGGACTCCGCGCCGAGTTGCTCGACTATCTGCTCGGGGGTGAAATCGCGTATCCAGGCCGCGGTCAGCTCGATGGCGAGAGGGATGCCGTCAACGCGGGAGCAAATCTCGCACACCGGCGCGGCGTTGTCAGAGGTAATCTCAAATCCATGGGAGACGGAGCGCGCGCGGTGCAGGAAAAGATGGACGCTGTCACACTGTGAGAGTGTCTGCCAGTTGATGGGCGGCTCCGGGAGGGGCAGCGGCGTCATCTCATAGATATTCTCTCCGGCGATGTGGAGTATCTCACGGGAGGTGACAAGGAGCTTGAGGTCCGGGGCGTTCTGGAGGAGTTCTGCCAGCATCTCGGCGGCATCCATGAGGTGCTCGAAATTGTCAATGATGAGGAGAATGCGCCGGCCCGCGACCCGCGCGGCGATGAGTTCAACGGCGGACGTGTTTGCCTGCGGCTCGACCTTCAGCGCCTGCATGATCGCCGCCACCACAGCCTGCGGCGAACGGACGGGCGTGAGGTCAACCCAGAACACGCCATCGGGGAAGTGCTCCATTGCGCGTGCCACGGCCTGCTGGGCGAGGCGCGACTTGCCGCTGCCGCCGGAACCGGTGAGTGTCATCAGGCGCGTGGCCTCATCGGTCAGGAGGTCGGCCAGTTCTTCGAGTTCCTTGTCGCGGCCGACGAAGCTGGTAATCTGCGCGGGGAGGTTGGTGGGGATGTCATCAAGGGTGCGCAGAGCCGGCCATGTCTGCTGCTCCCAATCCTGCAGCGTGAGCTGGTAGAGATGCTCCGGCTGGCCCAGGCCGCGGAGGCGATGGCGTGCGAGGTCGGCTATGATCACCTCGCTGCCGGGCTCGCCGCAAGCGTCCATGAACTCCTGCGAGGCGAGAACCTGCCCGCCGTGACCGGCGTCACAGATGCGGGCGGTCTTATTCACCTGGGCCCCGAAGTAGTCGTCCTCGCGGCGCCAGGCGCGACCGAAATGCAGACCCATCCGCACCCAGAGTCCCTCCGGCCCGTGCCGGCTCCAGTCATAATCCCTCAGTCCCTGCTGAGCCTGCAGGGCGAATTGGAGGGCATCCTGAGGCTTCGGAAAAACGAGGAAGAAGGCGTCGCCCTCTTCTTTGACGACTTCACCGCGCAGCTTTCCACACAGCCCGCGCAGTAGCTCGTTGTGTACCTCCAGCGCCACCATGAAATCATCGCCGAACTGCTCCCATAACTCGGAGGAGCCCTCGATGTCGGTGAAGACCAGTGCGAGTCCGTGGCGTGCCGACGGTTCAGTCATGGCGCCTGTCCTGTTGGCGTATTCTGTGAGGATCGGGCGGCGGCCCGTAGGAGAACGACGGCGATGGTACAGGTACGGGTGGAGGGTTCGCCGTGGGGAGTTGGGAGACCTTCCTGGGAAAGGGCAAGACTGGACCGGGCTCGGCGGCTTCACTAACGCGAAGTCCCCCGCGACGCGGGCCCTCCAGGACGGCACAAGGCGACGGCAAAGGCAACGGCGGGGGCGCGATCGCCGAAGGTTTGCAGGGTGCGGAGGGGAGCAGGTCACATGGGGCTGCAAT
>JAUWOG010000360.1 GCA_030612305.1 Armatimonadota bacterium
GGACCTGCACCGGACCTATCTGCTTGTACTCATTGCGGTAGGGCAGCGTGTCAGGCGGCTGAGCGCGCGTCTTGTCCAGATACGTTGCCAGGCTTTCCTCCTCCCTGACGAGAGGCGGCAGGTCGGCTGCCACGCGCTCGGCCCACGCACTTTCAAACAGAAGGTGTCGCCGGCCTCCATCCACGCGCACGATGTCCACCGCATAGGGCCGTCCGTCCGGGCCTTCGACGGCCAGGATACTGCGTCGGAATTCGTCCACCTCCACGCCCATGCGCTCAAAGGAGAAGAGGTCCCTGCTGTCGAGAACCTGGAAGTGCGCCCCGGGTTCATTCGGGGCCTCGCCGCCCTTGAAGGTGACCAGCTCCCCGAAGCCTTCATTGTCTGACCATCCGGGGCCGGTCTTCTCCTCGTTGACGGTGACTGTGTTGTGTGCCCAGGGCCCGTGCGCCCAGTCCCAGCAGTTGAAATCCCGGTCCGGTTTGGGCACGACTTCGAAGACCTCGTGCGGATAGGGAAGCGCGAGGAACTGCTTTATTTCCGGCCGCGACTCATCCAGATACGCCGTGTGCCAATGCGCGGCATACCCGCCCTCGCGCATCACCGGAACACCGTCCACCCAACATTCGATGCCCAGCTTATCGGCAGCCCCATGCAGCGAGACCCGGTCGTAGATCATGAAGACCTCCTGGCGGTGACCCGGGCCTCCGACGCGCACGATGCCGATACCATAGCCCGGCCAGTTCATGCTCGGGCGCTGCTCATTGGCCTGCACTGTCGCCGCGTTCGTGTCCAGCGACGCCTCAAAGGGATGGATGTGCTGGTCGGCAAACTCGAGCCACAAGCCGCGCACCGTAGTCAGCTTGTGCCACTCCGCATCTGCCACTGCAAAGAAGGGATGCTCGGTGAGGAAATCGGGCGCGAACTCCAGCCAGCCCTTCGCGTCCTGCATGAAGTTGTAGTACCGCGTCAGCATCGCCATGTAGTTCGGCGCACCCTCACCATTCATCCCGTCGTGGTAATGATGGTTATACAGTACGCACTCCTGATGTCCGGCGGCGAAATCGTAGAGATACTCATCCTGCAGCAGTATCGCAAGCATCAGCAGGTCCGTGTAGGAGCCGTCCTGGTAGTCGGATTCGAGGGGGAAGGTCTCAAAGAGGAGGGCCAGCTCCCGCATCAGCTTCGTCATGATTTTGCGGTCGAGAGCGTCCGGGTCACCGTACTTCTTCTGCGAGTAGTGCTTGAAAGCTGGATGGTGGCGGACACGCGCGAACGGCTCCACCCATGTCAGCTCATCGCCCTGGAATATCCAGCCTCGGTTGATTAGCGGCGAGCGCCGGTTCCAGTACGACTTGTTGCCACCGACACCCGCGAAGACTTCCCTCGCCCGTGCCGGCCGGGGCAGGCCCTCCCATTCCTCGCGCGTCAGGGGCTTGCCATCCGCTCCGGTCGCCAGCTCATTCCGGTAGCACAGCGGCAGCCCGTAATAGACCTCCGCGACGCGGTCCAGCAGCGCCGCCAGCTTGTGTACGCAGAGAGGGTCCCCGGTGCGCTGGAAGCCGCTCATGTACGCATCCGCCCGGCTGCCCATTCCCAGCCAGCGCTGACACGCTATCATCGTCCCCGGAAATATCTGCCACTTCACCCCGTCCTTGTCGGTGAACGTGTAGCCCGGCACTTCCTTCACCGTACCGTCGAGATGCAGGAACTCCGCCGTGCTGTTGGGCCGCAGCTTGTAGTCGGCGGGCATGTCCTGCTCGCGCTCATACAAGTCCTGCCCGCAGCAGCCCAGCTTTCCGTGATACGGGTTCTGCGAATCCAGCGACACGCCCGGCAGCAGCCAGGTCGCCATCCGCCCGCAGAACGGGCAGTATGAGATCATCACTCCCTTCGCCTTCTTCTCCCCGGGGTCGCCCTCCAGCACGCGACCGAAGGGTGAGATATGGTCCGGTATCAGCGCGGCAAGCTCCTCATCGGCCGGGGCGACCTGTGAGTACTTCTCGTACGCCGCGTCCGGCTCCAGAGCCTCGTGAGCATCTTCCCACTTCTTCATTTGCCCGCGCGTCCACTCGGCCATGAATTCATCAGGCGAGGACACAGGTATCTGCCGCCCCGGTATCAGCTTCGCGACCTTCGCGGCACGGTCGGGCACATGCCAGGAGTACGGCGAGTCCGCGCTCCACGCCTGCGCGGCAAGAAACCAGACAGCGATCCCCAGAACTACCGTGATACGCAGTTGCGCGTCAAACATGCGATCGCCTCCCGGACGGCATTTGCCCACTATAGTGCCTGTGCCATGGACCCGCCCCATACCTCTGAGCCCGCGAAACGCGCGGGCTATTGCACCGAGAAGATGAGCCGGCCGATGAACTCGTCATTCTGCTTCAGGTCTATCGCGTACCGCCCCGGCTGGAGGTATTCCCCTCTGTTCGGGCTGACATCCACGAGCGCCCTCTGATCGCCGGTCACCAGAATCGTGAAGCCCTGGAGCAGCTTCCCATTCCGCGACCATTCCACCCGTATGGGAGTATCCGCCGGGGCCTGGCAGATCCGCAGGTACAGGCACATGCTCTCCGTCTTCGGCGGGAAGCTCGCGGTCACACCCACCGGCTCCCTCTTCTCATCAATGCCGGTACACACGGCCGCCTCCTTCACGACGCCGGCAGCCGACAGCTCGACGGCCGCATCACCTGTCGCGCTCGGCGGAGTACTTGGTGTGGTGGGGGCCGGAGTGGGAGGCGGAGTCGGAGGCGGGGTCGGAGCCGGAGCCGGAGTGGGAGGCGGCGTCGCAGTTGGAGGCGCGGACGGCACTGGCGGTGGCGCCGGCACGGATGCAGGGTCCCTCGGAGTTGGGGTTGGGGGCGCAGTCGAGGGCCTCACTGACAGCGCCGAACCAACCAGCTTCTCGCCCACCGTCATCGCAGCCGCCTTGTTCTCACCCGCGATCAGATACACGACGTTCTTCCGCATCATCCCGTACACGCCTGTCTCCGTGGCGGGCACACGCACCATCTCATCGCCGACCGCTTCCATCTCTTCTCCGGCAAGCACCTCCAGCGCTCTCTTCGCATCGGCTTCGGTCGCCAGCACAACCGCCGCCACCATCAGCGCATTGCCACCGATGCGCACCGCCTGCAGGGCGCTTGACCGCACGGGCCATTCCTCCGCCTCCGCATCCACAGACATCAGCGTCAGGATATCGCCAATACTCACCGCACCCGCCGCGCCGACTTCCCATTCGGCAGGCGTCTTGGAGCCATCGAGCATGATGTCCCTGGCGCTCGCCGTTGTCGCCGCTAAGGCCGTCGGCACGGCCTCAAACGGTCTCCACACACTGTACCTGTAGGTCCACGCCGGCCACGTCCCCGACCAGGTGTGATTCAGAAATGCCACGACACGGAACTCCGCTGCTTCCGGCGGCAGTTCCACATCCCTGTTGGCGATGTCGAGGGCTTTCCCCTCACCTTCCGCCACCAGCTTCTGCTCGAAGACCTTCACCTTGTGCGCCTTCACACCGGTCTGCTCATCTGCGCTCAGCAGCTTCCCATCCTTCGTCGGCCCATGCCGGATCCAGAAGCTGTCCGGCAGTGTCCGGAATACCCCGCCCGCCTCGGTGTACTCCACATACACCTCGATCGTGTTCGACACCTTCTGCCGCTCCTGGGGGTACAGGTCGCTCGCCGTCACTGTTCCCCGGATATCCACCTTGCGGTCCGCACCGAGTGTGATCTCGGCTTCCAGCGCGATCTGCTGTCCGCAGGCCGCGACTGCCCAGGCCATCAGCCCCACAACCGCGAGCACACTCACCGCCCCACCTCGCAGCCGGACATGAAGTTGGAACGGGGAGGCACTTCTCGCCGCACACATTCGCCGCATTAATCTCAATCCTCGCAGACCCCGTGCAAGCTGAGAAACCCCTGCACGAGCATTATTCCACGACTTTCGTCTAGCCTTTGACACAATACCACAGGATACCTGCTTCAACAAGGAGCGTGGGCCGGATGGCCTCGGTCTTGCTGCGCAAGCCCGACGC